>JAUNXW010000181.1 GCA_030539595.1 Methanocorpusculum sp.
CCTATTTGGTATTTAAGTAGATAGAACTTTCCTTAAGTTGCTTGTGATGACTCCGCCCAAAAGTCGTGTGAATTCTTTAGATAAGATTTAGACTAAGTTTTATGCTGCGGTGTGTACACATTTCGTTACATCACGAAAGCCGCACGAAATAAATTCAAAGACCAACGCAAGCCCTTCGGTCTTGCTCAGCTGAGTGAGTTCACTTCGTTCACTCACCGCAACAGAAAACTTACACGAAACAAACTCCGCAAACATACCTATTTATATCACTGATGCACAATAATATACATCAAAGTATATAGTTGTGAAAAATATGCTGAACGTAACCACCTTCCTCGACGCAAACTCGTGCAGACTCAACAAACCCATATTCTGCTCTCCCGAAACAGACACCTGCTACAACTCAGAAGAAATCCTGAAAATAGCCTCAGGTATAGCAAAACACCTCAAAGAACTCGGAAGCAAAAAAGGCGACCGAATAATTCTGTACATGAACAGCAGCCCGGAATACCTCTTCTCATACTTTGCCGTCTGGAGAATCGGCGCTGTAGCTGTTCCCACAAACCGCGTCTACACAGCCTTTGAACTCTCCTACATGATAGAAAACTCCGGCGCAAAAATCATCATCACCGACGAAGAAGGAAAAGAAACCGCAAAAGACCTCCCCGTAAAAATATACGTCCCAAAAAACCTCGACGACCTGAAAAAATCCGAAATAATCGACCCCGAAAAAACCGAATTCGATGACCTCTGCCAACTTCAGTACACATCAGGAACAACAGGAAAACCCAAAGGAGCAATGCTCACGCACGGAAACTGGTTCACCGCAATTCACAACGAATGCGACGTCTTAACACTAAAACAGGACGACGTCTATCTCGGAATATATCCGATGGCTCACGTTGGTCTATCCTGGGGAATTGCCGCAATGAGAGCCGGCGCACTCTACGTAATGATGGAAAGATACGACCCCGAAAAATATCTTCACCTCTGCAAAAAACACTCCGTAACAGTTCTTGCGGGGATGCCCCCTGTAATTCACTCGCTTACCGAAGCGGAAAAAGGAACGGAAACCTCCCTTAAAACCGTCCGCGAAATAATCTCTGGAGGAGGACCTCTTCACCACGAAATCTGGAAAAAATTCCACTACCGCTACAACATCCCCGTAATCAACGCCTACGGTCTTTCGGAAACCGTCGTAATCGGAACGGGAACGGTAATCAGACCCGAAGATTACGCCTCAGCCGACAGATTCCAAAGCGTCGGACATCCTGTATGCTTCTCGGAAGTAAAAATCGTCGACGAACTCGACTCATCAAAAACAATGCCGACAAATACAGCCGGTGAAATCGCACTGAGAGGACCTGCCGTTGCAAAAGGCTACTGGAACATGCCCAAAGAAACAGCCGAATCATTTTTGCCCGACGGCTGGTTCTTAACCGGAGATGTCGGATACCTCGACAAAGACAACAGGCTCTGCATCACCGACAGAAAAAAAGACATGATTGTAATGTCCGGCTGGAAAATTTACCCGACCGAAGTCGAAGAAGCCTTAATAAAATATGAAGGCATCGGCGAAATTGCAGTCTTTGGAATTCCCGACAAACACCGCGGAGAACTCCCCGCAGCAGCCGTTGTGTGGAAGAAGGGCTGGGACAGCTCTTCTTCCGACGCTCTCCTTGCTTTCGCAAAAGAGCGTCTCGCAGGCTACAAAGTGCCAAGAAAAATAATAACCGTCGAAAATCTTCCAAGAGTAAACGGCTGGAAACTTCTCCGCCGCGAACTCCGTGAAAAATACTCATAAAAAACGATAAAAAATGAAATCACGCGATATAGCCCTCGTCGGTATTTTACTTGCCGCCGGGGCAATAGCCAGATACATCTCACTGTTTGTACCTGGCGCAATTGTGGCAAACCTCACAATTGCATTCTACTGTCTCGCCATTATATTGGTTGTCCCGAAATTCAAAGACGCAATAGGAATAGGACTTGTTGCCGGAATTATCTGTGCGGTGTTTTCGCACTCGATATTCCCGCTTGGAAACCTCATCTCAGAGCCGATAGGCGCTGTAGTATGTCTTGCGGTCTACAAACTCGTCAGAAACAAAACGCGGCTTTCGCCTGCAATAGCAACCGCAATAGCAACGCCTGCAAGCGGTCTCACGTTTATTTTCGTTACCTGCGTTGTGATGTTTGTAACAACCGAATCAACCCTTGCAACTCTTGCGGCGTTTGCTGTTGCCCTGCTTCCGATAGTTATCAGCGCAATGGCAGTCAACACGATAATCGCACAGATAATTGCAATGCCTGCGTCGGCTCTGATGCAGAAATCCGTTTCATTGACAAAATCGGAACACAAAACCTCACCGGATACAAAAAACATTGTCTCGCTTGACAATGTTTCGTTCAGTTACCCGAACGCTGAAAGCCCCGCACTCAACGATATCTCGCTTAAAATCGGCAAAGGCGAATTTATTGTAGTCAGCGGACCTTCGGGTTCGGGAAAAACAACACTCGCAAGAGCAATATCGGGAATTTTACTTCACGCATACGGCGGAAAAATATCCGGAGACATCTCAGTATTTGGAAAATATGCAGACGAATACGAAAGCGTTACCGAACTTTCAAAGAATGTGGGAATGGTTTTTGACGACGCGGACGCTCAGCTGATTTTTACAACCGTCGAAGAGGAGATTTTAACAAGTCTTGAAACACGCGACCTTTCCTCGGATGAAATCAGAGAAAAACTCGAAAACATTTACAAAATTACCTGCGCAGGACAGATAAAAGACAGAGCCCCGCACGATTTATC
>JAUNXW010000182.1 GCA_030539595.1 Methanocorpusculum sp.
ACCTGTCATTATCAGCAGGTTGTTAGACCATGTCAAATCTCTCACCAACGGTGAGAGAAATAAGTTGTCCTTGTAGGTTTCATAGAATTGTTTCATTCGCCAGATGTTTTGTTTTGAGAATCCTTTGATGTCGGGGTGTTCTTTTTCCATGTAGTCTGCGAATTCTTCTACGGTTTTGTTTCCCCATTTTTCTTCGTTGACTTTTTTGCTTATGTATCCGCCTATGTCGTAATACATTTTGATGAGTTCTGAGTTTACGGCTTTGTATGCACGTGTTTTTGCGTTTGTGATTATTGTGAGGATTTCGCCGAAGTTGTTGTTTTTTGTGACGGTGGACAAAGTCATTTTGATGATGCTAAAGTATTAGTTTTACTGCCTTTGTATTAATTTTTGTGACTGCAAAATGCATGCTTTTGCATGCAAAAAGAATGCTTTTTGATGGGTGAATTATTGTAAATTCTGGTCAGCAGTGAATAGAGAGTTGATGTTATTGTCCGTGCGGATTCGAATAAGAAAGGGTATTGGGAAGTTAGGTGATTTTGTTCGGTTGAGACTGCTATGAGGGTGCATGGGTTAGTCAGGAAGCCTGTAATACTCTTTAATGAGGAAAAGGAGTAATCCTATTTTTTTGTTTTTTGAATATGTTTGTGCTTCGTTCAGCTTATTCAGTACTTCGCTAATATTTATTTGTCTAAAATGTGCTTCGCTTCGTTCCAAAACAAACCGCAAATCTCGCAAATCTTCGATTTGCACAAAAACTGCCGTGATAAGTTAAATTGGGATTAACCGGGCTTGGATAAATTGATTTAAAATATTAAATTGAATTTGTTTGAAATTACAAAATCTCTGTTTTCACACCTTTATAAAGACGACATTTCTCTTTATTACATCTTGGATTATCCTTTGTAAAATCACATTTAATCTCATTGGGAAGTTCAATATCAATAGAGTAATAATTTTTCAGAAATTTAACACCCTCAACAACACAAATTATTGCATTTCTGATACAGCAATCTGAATTTCCATACCAATTTGGATTAATTAATTTAGCCATACAATTTCCTGTAAGAATATTTGCTGTTTTAGTAATCTCAGAAATGTTTTTATTTTCAATATCTGCCGTCTGAAAAGCACCGCCGATTGCAGCCGGAATACCACAAAAACAGCCAAGTTTGCAAACAGATGTCTGAACTGTCATTAATCTGTCATTTATTCTATTGATAGTTCCCTCAAAATCATTTACCGGCCCCCCTGCATTTTTATAAGCAGTATAAAGACTAAATGCAGTCAGAAAATAATGTTTACATCCAATTAGTGACAATTCAGTAGTTTTCATCACCTCTGTTGTAATATCAAGCGGATTTTTTGACGCAGTATTCAGACAAACCCTTTTAATATCATCCATAACGCCTTCGAATCTACATTGATTGCACATATGATGACCGTTTGAACATGTAAAATTTGTTACAATGTCTTTTCCGCAAACATCACATTTTGTCTCTTCAGGCAAGAATTCCTGAAGCATATCTTCACCACAGACTTTACATTTTGCTATTGTGAAATTCATTTTTTGACACCTCAAATTTTCTCTGTTCTAATACCTGAATAGAATCTGCATTTATCTTTGTTACATCTCGGATTGCCTTCAGAGAATTCGCATTTTATCTCTGTAGGCAGTTCTAAATCAACCCAATAATAATTTTTCATATAATTTGAAGTTTCTACCACACAGATTATTGAATTTCTTATACAGCAGTTTGTAGTTCCGATTAATTTCGGGTTGACAAGTTTTGCCATACAACTGCCTGAGATTTTGTTTGCGATTTGTGTTCTTTCTTCAATGGTTTTATCTTCAAATCCCACTACCTGAAAAGCACCGCCAATTGAAGCGGGAATTCCACACAATCCGCCTATTTTACATTCGGATGTATGAACCATCATCACTCTGTCGATTATATTATCTAATGATTTTTCAAAATCAGAGACTTTGCCCCCGCAATTTTTGAACGCGGTAAACAGACATAGTGATGTCAAAAAGAAATGTTTGCACCCAAGAAGAGGTAAATGGGTTATATTCATAATTTCTTTTGATATTTCTATCGGATTTTTGGATTTTGTGTGCTGACAAATTATTTTTACATCGTTAAATACGCCTTCAAATCTGCATTTACTGCACATGTGATGACCGTTATGGCAGGTGTAGTTTGAGATAATGTTTTTTCCGCAGATGTCACATTTTGTTTCTTTCGGAATGTATTCTTGAGCTACATCTTCACCACAGATTTTGCATTTTGCTATTTTAAAATCCATTAAATCACCAATCACATTTTGTTTATCAGACTGCTGTTGTGAGAAATATTTTAATTGTTGGTTGTATATTTTGAGTAAGCATCTGAAATTATGTAATTGTTATAGTTATAGGTATGATACTATCTAAATGTTTCTGATGTTTTTTGCTCATCAAATCAGTACTCAGAAAATCATCAGTTCTCATTTGTGAAATTTAGTCGGCGTGGCGATTTATCGCCCTTAGCTGAGGCGAAAAGTCGAAGACTTTTTTAGCAAAGCAAGTGGGACACTTGCGTATCAAGACTTTAGGCTTGCGAGCGTGAAACTTTTTGTGTCTTTCGCCGAGGGAGCGTTAGCGACTAAGGTAAGAGCAAGTTGAAAACTTGCGAGGTGAGGCAGACTAAAACCAACAGCAAGAAGAGCAAAACAGTTACAATAAACACCTGCAAAAAATACATAACCTCACACGTCAAAATAACATACAACAGAAAAATGCCTGAATACGTCAGTATTAAAGAGGAC
>JAUNXW010000045.1 GCA_030539595.1 Methanocorpusculum sp.
AAAACTGAACGCGGGAGTTGCGCACTTCAAAGCGTCCCAAGACTATAACAAACTCAAAGAAGAATACAGTATGCCGTATGTAAAAGATACATACATAGTCGGAATTGATGATTACAATTCACCGTGGACGTATCGTGATGATGACGGAAAACTTACCGGACTTGACTATGACTCGCTTATGTGGATTGCCGACAAATACGGATTCGATGTGGAGTTCAAGGTCGTTGACTGGTCTAAAAACATCAACGAGATTATCAGCGGAGATATCGATATGTGGTTCTCGGGTATGACAGTCACCGAAGAGCGTTCAAATAGAATTACGTTTTCCGACCCGTATTTAGCAGGAGGTCTGGCTGTTCTCTGCAAAGCCGGGGATACTGTTTCCAAAGAGGATTATGAGTCAGGAAAAGCAGTAATCGGCGTTTTACTCGGGACATCAAACGAGGAATGGATTAAGAGTCACTTCAGAAGCAGATATAATTCGATGCTGGCTGACGGTAAAATTGTTCTGGTAAGCGATCAGGGAAAAATGTTTAAGATGCTTGCGAACGGAGATTTGGACTGTGTTACTATTGATGAATTCGGATACAAAAATGTAGTCAAAGAGGAAAATCTTGCACTTGTCGCAATTTTCCCCGGAGGCGGAGACTTCGGTGTGGCTATGAAAAACGGAAACATAGGTCTGCTTGATATAATTAACAGCGGATTTGCAGATATGAAGTCCGCAGGGGTTTATGATGAGCTCCTTGAAAAATATGATCTTCTCTAAATTTTATTTTTATTAAACAGCCGAATAAATTTTCGTCAATCAAAGTGATGACACATACTACGTGTCATCAAATAAGCTCAATCTTTCCTTATTTTATACCGCTTCATTTTGATTGATAGAATCCTACTCGGCTAAAATTTTTGACGATGGTAATTGAGATTTAAAAATATGAAGATTGAACAAACTCAAAAAGACAACTGCCTAACAGACCATTAATAACAGTACACAACAAATAATTAAACATTATTTACCGCCGCCAATAAAAGGAGTCAACCGAAATGTCATCAAATTTAAGAACACCGATAGTCTGCGTATTGGGTCACGTAGACCATGGAAAAACCTCACTGCTTGACAGAATCAGAGGCTCAAAAGTCGTTGCAGGAGAAGCCGGAGCAATTACCCAGCACATAGGGGCAACACTTATCCCTCTTGATTCAATCGCAAAAATAAACGGAGACCTCGGAAAAATAAAAACAGACGTTCCCGGATTATTATTCATCGATACCCCAGGACACCACGCATTCACAACTCTTCGCGCACGAGGAGGGGCACTTGCAGATATTGCAATACTTGTAGTCGATATAAACGAAGGCTTCAAGCAGCAGACAATAGAAGCCCTTCAGATACTCAGAAACTGTAAAACTCCATTCGTAATCGCGGCAACCAAGATAGACAAAATTCAGGGATGGCGTCCGACTCCAAACGCATCTTTTTCAAAAACATACGCCAACCAGATGGATCGCGTCAAAACAGACTGCGAAAACAAAGTCTACGAACTTGTCGGAAAACTTTCCGAACTCGGTTTCAACTCAGAAAGATTCGACAGAGTATCCGACTTCCAGAGAAATCTTGTAATTGTTCCCGTAAGCAGTATGACCGGCGAAGGTATAGGAGACCTTCTTATGGTTATGATTGGTCTTGCACAGAGATTCCTTTCGGAAGGTCTCAAAACTCACGCAGACGGAGCGGGCGAGGGAACTGTTCTTGAAGTCAAGGAGGAAAAAGGTCTTGGAATGACGCTTGATGTAATCCTTTACGACGGAATTATAAATGTGGGCGATGAAATCGGTATCTCAACTTCGGACGGAGCAGTCACAACAAAAGTAAGAGCCCTTCTTCAGCCTAGACCGATGAAAGAAATTCTTGTAGAGGACAGATTCCAGAGAGTTAAATCCGTAACGGCCGCGGCCGGAGTAAAAATCACAGCGCAGAATCTTGACCATGTGATTTCAGGCTCTCCCATTAAAGTCATAAGAGGAAACAGAGACGAAGTTCTGGATAAAATCAACTCTGAGATGCAGGAGATTAACGTCAAACTTTCAGAAGTTGGAATAACCGTCAGAGCAGACACAATCGGAGCTCTTGAAGCTCTTTCCAAAGAGTTGGAGGAAAAGCAGATTCCGATTATGAGAGCTGAAGTAGGTCCTCTTTCCCGCCGTGATTTAATCGAAATCAATGTAATGAAAGAACAGCTTTTCAAGACCGCACTGATGTTTAACGTCCCTCTTCTGCCCGACGCAGAAGAAATGATTTTAAACAAAGAAGCTGACGTCAAAATTTTCTCAAACCGCGTCATCTACAAACTTATAGACGACTACATTGAGTGGCGCGATGAAGTCAACCGTGAGAAAGAGGCAAAACAGTTTGAAAAGGTTGTTCTTCCGGCTAAATTTGCAATACTTCCCGACTGCGTTTTCAGAGCAAGCGGACCTGCAATTGTTGGAGTAAGGGTTCTTGGAGGTATTTTGCGCCCGAAAGTTGATATCGTAACGCGCGAGGGAAGAATCGTTGGAGAAATCAAGCAGATTAAACTCAACAAAGAGAGTATCAACGAAGCAAAAGAGGGGCAGGAAGTAGCTGTTTCCATAGATGGAGTAATTGTAGGGCGTCATATTCAGGTTGGAGAAACAATCTACGTTGCAGTTCCAGAAAAACATGTCAAGGTTCTTGAGACTGAAATGCTTGGCGCGCTCAACACAAGTTCACGCGAATCTCTTGACGAATACACAGCAATTTTCCGCAGGACACAACCCTTCTGGGGCAAGTAGTATAAATATTGAAAGCCCACATATATAGGTACTTCGTAAAATAATATCGAGGAGAATAAATTTATGGTAGACTTTAAAGTAGTATTATCAGACCCGAAGACCGGTCTCTCATACAAAATCGACGCAACCGGTGCAGCAGCAGGTTCAATCGTCGGAAAGAAAATCGGAACAGAAATCGACGGCGCACCGTTTGGATTAAACGGCTATAAGATTACTATCACAGGCGCATCGGACTCAACAGGAACACCCGCAAGAGCAGACCTTTCAGGAAACGGAAAGAGAGGACTTCTTTTATCTGATGGTTTCGGATTCCACGCAGAACACAACGGACAGAGAAGAAAGAAGACACAGCGCGGAAACGAAATCACCGCTGACTTCGTTCAGATAAACGCAAAGATTTCCGCATACGGCGAGAAGCCGCTTACAGAGATTTTTGCACCGGCAGAAGCAGCGCCGGCACAATAAATTCTCTCAAATATTTTTTTACTGTTTATTTCAGGCGTTACAAATGAACGATACCGAACTTGATTATTACATTGAAGCAGGCAAAGCCGCAAAATATGTGCTTCATAAATGCGCCGCGGAGATTAAGCCGGGTGTTTCTCTTGCAGATATTTTTGATATGGTTTTGGATGAGTTTGAGGCTAAAGGAGTTCATCACTCGTTCCCGCCGAATATTTCTCTTAATGAGTGCGCAGCGCATGACGCGCCGTCACCTGACGATGAGAGAGTTTTTGCGGAAGGTGACCTTGTCAAACTTGATATCGGCACACATGTTGAAGGCTACATTGCTGACACTGCTGTAACCGTTGATTTGGGAGACCACGCAAAACTCTGCGAAGCATCACAGAATGCGCTTGAGGCTGCGATTAAGATGGTTAAGCCGGAGCTTGTGGTTTCCGAAATCGGTAAAGTTGTTGAAGAGACAATTACATCTTACGGTTACAAGCCGATAATAAATCTCACAGGACATGCTCTCGCAAGATACGACCTTCATCACGGTCTGTCAATTCCAAACACAGGACTTTTCGGAAACGGTGTTTTAAGGCTCGACAACGCAATAGCAATTGAGCCTTTCGCAACAACTGGAACAGGTATGGTTCATGAATCGGGACGCGCAGAGATTTATCAGGTTGTAAATGATTCTCCCGTAAGAGCGCCGACCGCAAGAAAAATTATGAGCAGAGCAGAAGAGATGAAAGGTCTTCCGTTTGCTCGACGCTGGTTGAATGTGCCGAAAGCGGAACTTGCTCTGCCGAATCTTGTGCGTCTCGGCAATCTCTATTCATATCACTGCCTCTGCGATGTGCCTGAGAGTTTTGTCTCGCAGTTCGAGCACACAATTATTGTGACTGAGGATGAACCTATTGTTACAACCAGATAATTCATTTTTTATTTTCAGGTAATTCAAGTTATGAATCCATTGAAATAAGGGATGCAGAAGAGATATATTTATGTCAATATGAGTTCAACAAGATAAGGAGTTCAAATATGGGCAAGACAGGCAGTATTAACTGGCACCAGGTAAAAGGTGTAAACGGTCAGATTCGCCTCGTTCCGCAGAAGGAAGGGGAAGTCAAGAAACCGGGACCGAATCAGAGATTTAAGAGAGCATCAATCGTTTCAAAGATTGAGAGCCGCATGGCAAACGCAAATCAGCAGCAGCGCGGACGCGGACCAAAGATTGCAGACCAGAGAATCCGCAGAAGAATCCGCCGTTCAAAGAAGTCCATGATGGGCGCAAAAGCAAAAGCAAAGCGCTGATTCATTACACTTAATATTTTTTAATAAATTATTTTTTCAATCTGCTTTTTCGCAGATTGTGTATTTTCTAAAAGAGCGTTTTCAGATTTTCATTTTTTTGAATACGCTGATAATGTCGCGCGATTCTCCGACATCGTGAACACGGACTAAATCTGCGCCGGCTTCAAGAAGCGCATACAAAACTGCAATAGAGCCGAATAGTCTTCCCTGAGGCGGCTGGTTCACACACTCTCCTATGAATGATTTTCTTGAAACAGCACACAGTAAAGGACAGCCGTAGACTTTCAGTTCAGAAAATTTTCTGCACAATTCCCAGTCAGCCTCGCTTGAGCGGTTTTCAACCCATTTCCCAATTCCGGGGTCGAGTATCAGATTTTCTATCCCGTATTTATCTGCGCGGTCTAAAATTTCGCGCAGTGCGAGATGGGTTGATGAAATATCCGTTGGGTCTCCTGGAATTTTGTGCGAAGCCATAGCAATAACAGGAAGACCTGAATCGGCAGCAGTTTTTGCGTAAACTTCGTTTGTAAGTCCGCTGATGTCATTCACAGCAGAAATATCAAAACGAAGCGCCGCTTCAAGAACTTCTACGTGCATTGTGTCAAGCGATAAAGGAATATCATAGTCGCGAAGCTCTGAAAGTGCTGAAACAACTCTTTCTTTTTCTTTCGAAACAGAAAGAGGCGGGGCGCTAAGTGCAGTACTTCTTGCCCCAATATCTATAATATCTGCGCCTGCCCTCAGCAGTTTTTCGGTTCTTCCGATAACCTGATTGGTTGGTGAGAATGAATCCGTAAAAAAAGATTCCGGGCTGATATTTAATACGCCCAGAATCTTGGGATTATTTTTTTCACCCACAGAAACATTTTTTATTTTTACTTCCATCAAATATCCCTGATTTCAGGATACAGCGGATATTTCAGGCAGAGGGCTGTAACTTCTTTCTTTACCTCGGATATAACATTGTTATTGTCTATGTTCTTCAAAACTTTTGCAATCCAGTCACCAATCTGTCTGCACTCGTCTTCCTTCATTCCTCTTGTTGTGATTGTTGGTGTTCCGATTCTGATTCCAGACGTCTCAAACGGTGTTAAATCTTCACGCGGGATTGTATTTTTGTTTACGGTGATGCCAGCTTTTCCAAGAGCTGTTTCAGCCCGCTGACCTGAGATATTTTTATCCGATAAGTCAAGAAGACAAAGATGGTTGTCTGTTCCTCCGGAAACAAGTCTGAAATTATTGTCTTCAAGCGTTGATGCAAGTGTTCTGCTGTTTTTCACAATCTGTCTTGCGTATTCTTTGTAGTCATCGGTAAGTGCCTCACGGAAACAAACGGCTTTTGCCGCAATTACGTGCATAAGAGGTCCACCCTGCATACCCGGGAAAACAGCTTTGTCGATTGAGTTTGCAGATTCTTTGCCGCACATAATTACACCGCCGCGCGGACCTCTCAGAGTTTTATGAGTTGTCGAGGTTGTGTATGTTGTAACACCGACAGGTGAATTATGAAGTCCCGCACAGCAGAGCCCTGAGATATGCGCAATATCTGCCATGGATTTTGCACCGACATCTTCTGCAATTTCAGCAAATGCTTTGAAGTCAATCTCACGAGGATAAGCGGATGCACCGCAGACAATTAAATTAGGTTTGACTTTTCGCGCAAGTTCTTCGATTGTTCCGTAGTCCAAGACCTCTGTGTCATAATCTACGCCGTAGAAACTTACGTCGAAGAATTTGCCCGACATATTTGCAGGGTCTCCGTGAGACAGATGACCGCCGTTGTTTAAACTCTGTGAGAGAATTTTGTCTTTGGGCTTTAAGCAGGAGAGATAAACCGCTTCGTTTGCCTGACTGCCTGAGTGAGGCTGAACGTTTGCATGTTCTGCGCCGAAGAGTTTACATAGTCTGTCGCGGGCTATGTTTTCAATTGCGTCGTGAAATTCACATCCGCCGTAATATCTTTTTCCGGGATACCCTTCAGCATATTTATTTGTGAGGATTGTTCCCATCGCTTCCATTACTTCGCGGGCTACTACGTTTTCAGAGGCAATAAGTTCAAGACCTTCAACCTGACGCTTGTGCTCTTTGTTTATCAGGTCAAATATCTCAGGGTCGAAAAGTGCGAGAGATGACATATACTATTATAGTATGTGTCGGAGAATAAAATCTTATTCGGATGAGGGCAGTTATAATGAGTTTGCCCAATGCGAAAACCTTTAGATAGATAATTTCTCAACGTCAGCTGTATTATAAATATATGACGAATCAGATGTCAATTACAAATTCTCAAAAAAAGAAATTAAAAAAAATATTATAAATATTAACCTAATTCATCCCAAGAACCGCCGCGGCGTTTGAGGAAGAATACAACTCCGACAGCAACGATTACAGCGCCTGCAACTATCAGAAGAATCCACCAGTATCCGAGAATTCCCGCAAGAGGGTTGCTGTTTGCGCTTTCAACATATCCGTTCGCTTTGGCAAGTGTTGTAAATGAATCTGCAAGATTTGTATCAACGTCAGGAACCGAACCTGCATCATATGTTGCTTTTGCGAGTGTATACAGATTTATAATTCCCTGATTTGATGATGCAATAAGTGCTGCTTCATTCTTCCATCCTTTCTCTTCCAAGATTGCAATGTCTTCTTTTATCTTATCTGAGTTGTATTTGATGAAATTTAAAGCAGAACCGGCCATGAAATATTCTGCCTTGTCCAATTGTTCATCTGCAGCCTCAATGTTGGCATATGCATTCGTTATATCTGATTTCCCATATGACTTAGCTGTAGATATTTTTGATTTAGCTGTTGTCAGATATGATTCAGCCTGTTTAACATCTATACTGTAGTTCAGATATGTTGTAATTCTTGACTGAAGCTCCGAAGCACGTGATTCAAGGCTTGCAACATCCGATTCATAATTGTTGGGATTATATACAATCTGATTTGGTGTTGAATAGGTTGCAAACTCTCCGCTTGGCGACGGTGTTTGAAGGATAGACATTACTGTTATCGGTGAAATACCTAAATTAGATACTTTTCCTGTGACCGAAATTGTCATTTCCAGAGTTCCCTTGTCTCCGTAGTCAAGGCTCCATCCAGATATTGTAAATTTCTGACCATATCCTTTATTGTCTAATGATCTCGGGTCACTTCCAATATATATGTCGTATGTCCATATCGGGTCGACCAAATCAGATGTTAATGTAAGCGAACCTGCTGATGTGATACTTCCTTTTGGAATTGTAATTATCATTGATGCGGTTACAGTCTCTCCCGGGCTTAGAGAACCAGATGGATTTACTACTGCATCACTATCATAAGTGAACGCTGAAACTCCACTTACGCATGCTGCACAAAGCAGAAAAATTGCCAATAAACAAATTAACTTCTTCATGAATTGCCTCACTCAAATAACGGGTCAATAGCATCCTCAAACATAGTATTCACAGAACGCTCGCGTGATTTTACGACTTCTTCCTTTGCTTCCTTAGCAAGTTCCATAAGTTCCCTGATACGCGGGGCATTGCCGATTGTTGCAAGCAGAACAACTGCTGCAACATATCCGCTGTCGACAGGATAATCTCCGCCTCTCACTTCAACACCCGCAATATTTTCCTCAACCCAGCTCTTGGATTTCTCAACGCCCTTTCTGTCGAGTTCTGAAGGCGGACCCGCAACCAAAACCAAACCGCGTTCTGCTGTTGAATAATCACACGGCAGGGTAAGACGTCCGAGCATCGCACGGCGCACAAGTCCTATAATTTTAGCGGACTTGTCTTCTCCGGATGCAATGTCAACATGCGGTTCATTCTTCTTATCTTTCTTGCCTATGAGACCACCGAAGAGACCTTTACCGCTGCTGCTCTGCTTCGATGCCTGACTTCTCGGAATTGCCTCGCTTATAGCATATCCTACAGATGATATTCCTCCGCCGCGGAGAGTATTGATAATTTCGCTTGAGTCAACAACCATTTCTCCGACGCCGTATTTACTGACTTCTCCGGCACGGAACAACACACCAAATCTTCTTACAATCTCTTCATTGAGCCTTTCATACGCACTCTTGACGCTTTCTCCGTCATTTTTCCATGCGCTGTTATCAAACACAATCACGTTATCCGCTTCGTTCACAAGTGTTGACAAACTGCGCGCTGCGTTAAGCGAGTAAAGTCTTCCCTCTTCAGGAGCAGGAATAATACCCAATGCATAAACAGGCTCTTTGTAAATACGCTTTAAGTGTCTGCAAAGAACGGGCGCGCCTCCGGAACCGGTTCCGCCGCCAAGACCCGCGCACACAACGAAAGCATCAACATCGTGCGTACCGCGTCTATCAACGGCGCTGATAATTGTATCAATTTCATCAGCCGCAACCTTTGCACCGGTTACGTTATCAGTTCCGACACCATGACCCTTGACCATTGTCTGACCGATTAAAAGACGGTCTTCCATTGGGATATATCTGATTCCCATCAGGTCTGTTCTTGCAGTGTTAATGGCAATCCCGCGGAAACTTGTAGAACCTAGTTTCCTGTCCTGAGCAAGAAACATATCCACAAGCTTACCGCCTGCCTGTCCGAATCCTATAAAGAATACTCGCATGTTGTGTTGACACCTTTAATTGTATAATATTTGTAAGTCATTGGTTATATATGACTGCCATAATATATGAGCGGCACTTAGAAAAAGTTTCTTATGAATAAGTCGAATTAATATAATAATGAATATTGCAATAATCGGTTCGGGGCTTACAGGACTTACCGCAGCGCTTAAACTTGCTGACAAAAACAGCATTGTTGTTTTTGAAAAAAATAATTTTGCGGGAGGCTGCCTCTCATCAAAAAAATACAATAACAAATATACACTTGAGACACTGTATCACCACTGTTTTTCAGGGGACAGGGAACTTCTTGCGCTTATAGACTCACTGAATCTTCGTGACGAATTAATTTGGCTGAAAGGCTCTACCGGATACTTTGCTAAAGGAAAATTGGAATCCGTGACAACTCCGTTTGAAATTCTTAAATGGAGTGCCCTGACGTTTTTCCAAAAATTCAGACTTGCACTCTTTGTATTAAGTTCGCGCAAGATAGATACGGATGCTCTCGATAAAATAACCGCTAAAGAGTATCTTATCGACAAAGTCGGTGAGGATGTCTACAATGCATTTTTTGCACCGCTTCTAAGAAGCAAATTCGGGGAGATGAAAGATGAGGTTTCTGCTGCGTGGCTCATGAGCAGAATCGCGATTCGCTCGGACAGAGGAGCTGAAGGTGAACGTCTCGGATACATCAAAGGCGGCTGGCACAAACTTATTGACGCAATGAGTGATTCTCTCCACAATAAAGGCGTTGACATCAGGCTTGGTGTTCCCGCAGAAAATATGTCATACAACGGTAAATGGATTGTAAACGATGAAGAGTTTGATGCGGTGATTTCAACAGTTCCGCATCAGGTTACAAAATCATTAATTCAGGAAGGCAGCGGCTTTGACTTACCCGAGATTACTTATCAGGGGGCTGCGTGTATGACATTAGGATTGAAGCGCGATGTCACAAACGGAATTTACTGGACAAACATGGGAGATGAAGCACCCTACGGGGCTGTTGTTACTCACACAAATTTTGCTCCGTTTGACTTATACGGAGAACATGTAGTATATCTTGCCTCATATTTTAAGGACACAGTTCCGGAAAATCTCGAAACGCGTATGATTGATGATTTCTGTAAACGGTTTAAACTTGAAAAATCCGAAATCATTCACTCAGATATGTACATCGATAAATTTGCCGGACCTGTATTTGTTACGGGCTACAAAGGAAAAATCCCTCGATGTGAAGCCGGAAATAATTTATACACTGCAGGTATGTTTTCCGAAGAAAACTATCCCGAGCGGAGTATGGAAGGCTCTGTTCGCGCAGGAATACGCACAGCACTCTTAGTTTCGGGGAAAAATTGAAACATTTCATAACAACAGCAATACCTGTTTTCAATGACGCTGTGTCGCTAAAAACAGCAATACCCAAATCAATAGAAATACTTGAAAAGTTCGGACGTGAATTTGAGATAATCATAGCCGAAGATGAAAGTACGGACGGAAGCCGTGAAATAGCTCTTGAGTGGGAGAAAAAAGATTCGCGCGTTCATCTGCTTCACTCTGACAAAAGACAGGGGAAAGGAATGGCTCTCAACAAATCCATTGAGGCAGCAAAAGGAGATATTTTTTGTTTTTACGATGTGGATTTAGCGACGGACATAAATCAGCTCCCTGAACTTTTGTTGAGAATAGAAAACGGTGCAGACATTTCAATCGGTTCGCGTCTGATGAAAAACAGCAGTATCAAAAGAAGTTGTAACAGAGAAATCACTTCGCGCGGATATAATTTCCTCGTAAGGAGTTTGCTCGGAAGCAAACTTTATGACCATCAGTGCGGATTCAAAGCCTGCAAAACCGAAGTCCTG
>JAUNXW010000046.1:0-593 GCA_030539595.1 Methanocorpusculum sp.
GTTTTTCTTCGCGACTTTTTTAATCCACTCAACAATACGCGGGTCAGCCAAATGACCGCGGCCGCTTGCAGAAACCATAACAACTACAGGACCTTCACCCATAAATGCGGGTGCTTTTCTTGCGTCAACGCCAGGAATATCTCCTGTGAGTGTTACATCTGTTGCAATAGCTATGTCCGGGTCAACGGTAAACGCGCTTGTCTTAGCTCCCTTAAGACCGACCTCTTCCTGAACAGTGAAAACAGCGTAAATTGTATGCGAAGTCTTCATCTCCTTCAGCGCTGAAACAAGCATTGCACAGCCCGCACGATTATCAAGTGCTTTCCCTGTGATAACAGTTCCGTTAAGTTTCTTGTAGTCGCGGTCGATTGTAATGTAAGTTCCAACATCAATACCCAGAGCAAGAACCTCATCTTTGTTCTTCGCTCCAACATCGATAAACAGATTTGCCATTTCAATCGGCTTCTTTCTGTCCTCTTCCGTCATAATGTGCGGTGGTTTTGTTCCAAGAACTCCGTAGATGTCTCCCTTGTCTCCGTGAAGAATCACGCGCTGTGAAACAAGAACAGGATTATACCATCCGCCGATTCCAA
>JAUNXW010000046.1:603-11029 GCA_030539595.1 Methanocorpusculum sp.
TGATGAAACCTTTGTCATCTATATACTGAACCATTAAACCGATTTCATCCATATGAGCCGCAAGCATAATTTTGAAGTCGTCGCCTTTTTTAATAGCGATGACGTTACCCATCTTGTCGGTCTTGATTTCATCGACATAGTCTTTGATTTCTTCTTTGATTACTTTGGCAACGTTTCCTTCATAGCCTGAAATTCCGTGTGCGTTGGAAAGTTTTTCAAGCAGAGTATTGAGCTGTTCAATTTCCATTTAATTCACTACCTTCTCTATTCTCTTTAATGCTTCAATAATATTTTTCTGTGATGTCGCATAGCTCATTCTCGCAAATCCTTCTCCGAGCGAGCCGAATGCTTTTCCGGGAGTTATAATAACGTCTGCTGCGACAATTTTCATAATTGTGTCAAGATCAAGTTTCGGGAAAGCATAGAATGCACCCTGAGGCATTGCAACTTCAATTCCCAAATCATGCAGACCTTTTATGAGCAGATTGCGTCTGGCTTCGTATTCTTTTTTCATTACGCCGATTGAACTCTGGTCGCCTGTGTATGCTTCAAGTGCCGCATACTGAGCTATGGATGTCGGGCAGGCAAGTGAATACTGCTGAACTTTTACTGCCTCTCCAATAATCTCTTCAGAAGCCGCCATGTATCCTATTCTCCAGCCTGTCATTGCGTAGGTCTTGCTTGTCGCGTTTACGGTAATTACGTTGTCTCCGAATTTTGCCGCGCTGACGAACCCAACTCCGTCGTAGCAGAATTTTTCATAGACTTCATCTGAGATTACGGTTACACCGTAATCTGCGGCAGATTCAACAACTGCGCGGATTGTTTCCTGAGACTCAACCATACCCGTTGGGTTTGCAGGGCTGTTTAAGACCATGACTTTGGTTTTTTTGTCTGCGAAGTGTTCTTTGAGCGCTTCAATATCCAGATGTAAATCAGGTCTGAGGGCTACAGGGTCTGGTTTTCCTCCGGCAAGTGCTGCAAGAGAACCATATGAAACAAATCCCGGGTTGTTGAATACAACTTTTTCGCCGTCTTCAATCAAACATTGAATCGCCGCGTGAAGTGCGCCAGAACCACCCGCGGTGATTAATACATTTTTGAGACCGCAGTTAAGCCCATTCTCGCGCTTGAGTTTGTCTGCGACAGCAAGCCTGAGTTCATCAATTCCCGCGTTGTTTGTGTACCCTGTATATCCTTTTTTCAGGGCGTCAATTGCGGCATTTTTAATATTTTCAGGTGTGTCAAAATCAGGCTGACCAAGTCCCATGTTGATAGCGTTAGGTCCTGCCGCTTCAAACATTTTTCTGATGCCTGAGATGTCTATTGATTTTACTCTTTCAGAGAAATCGGTCATTTTTACTCAATGTTGGTGTGGCGTTTCTTGAGGTCGCTTTCCTCTATTTTCTGCATATCCATCAGAGTTGAAATTGCTGCGTCGCCGAATATGAGCGCGGCTGTTTCAAATAATGTTCCAAGCGGGGCAAACGAGCGGTAAGCTCCAAGCATCTGACGAATTTCATATTCGTGTTCATCTTCAATTACAAGGTCGCGCTGTGTATCGATTTTTACGATATAGTCCGCAATTTTTCCGATGCGCGAGTCCGGGGTTGCTGTTATCAAAGCAACTTCTGCTCCGAGACTTTTTGCTGTGTCTGCAATATCTGCAATTGTTTTTGTTCCGCCTGACCCTGAGAATGCTATGAATAAATCTTCGTTTGAGATTGGCGGTGTGATTGTTTCACCGACGACGTATGAGTAAAAGCCTGCGTGCATTAATCGCATTGCAAAGGATTTTGCAACAAGTCCGGAGCGGCCCGCACCCATTACAAAGACTCTTTTGGCTTTTGTGATTCCTCCAAGAAAAGCTCCAATCTGTTCAGATGAGGCTGAAAATGCTATGGCGTCGACTTTTGCAGCCATTAAGCTCATCATTTTTTTGACCGAGATTCCATTATCATCCATAATTGTATATTTATTTGCTTTTTGGGTTAATGAGAGTGTTGTTAGTGCTTCTCATCGATAAAATACGAAGCCTTATATCAGTCCAACTCAAATGTAATAGAGCACTTAGTCAGTGTCCCGGTAGGGTAGAGGATATCCTAGAAGCCTGCGGAGCTTTTGACTGGGGTTCGAATCCCCATCGGGACGTTATTTATTTTTGTTTTTTCTGTATTTAAATTTCTTAAGTATGTTTTAACAGTAGAATTCTGATAATTCACCTATCTCTTTCTCTCTTCCTTTCTCCTTTTGCGTATATCGTTCACGTAATTCATATGCTCATTAACCACCTTTTCTTTCGCGTCCGCGCATTTCATAACCCGAATAAATATCTCTTCCACTGACCTATCGGAGATAATTTTTTCGTGAACATGACCCTCAAGAGTTTTTGACAAATCCGAAAGATGAGTAACAATATAATCCGTTGAACTTTTCGGACAGCCGGATATATCACAGTTGTCTGAAAAAACAATCACTGACTTGAAAAAGTTTTCCGGCAGGTCAAGATAATCAGCAAGAACTCTGAGATGCTTTTTGTTCTGTGCAATTGGATTTTGTATTGTAATAATAGTGTCAGAGGATTTCATCCACAGTCTGTCATTGATTTTACCGGTCAAAGTTCCGGAAAGATACTTATTCTCAAAAACATAAATTCCGGAATTATGAATCATCACAAGATCAATCTCAGACCATTTCTTCTGACCTTCGGAAACATACAGCGAAGAATTCGAAATCAGAGAAGTGCCTTCCAATTTCTCTGAAAATTTCAGCAGGCAGAAAAATAATTCCTTCTCACCGTTAGCTCCGGCGATTTTTGAAAGACTTTTCTCAGCCTTTACCGCTATCCACTCTTTCGGCTGGGCTGTCATTTGGCAAGGTCGGTTAAAGTGTCTCCGGTTATTCTGTAAACAGTCCAGTCGCTCATGGGCTGAGCTCCTATTGACAGATAAAAATCAATCGACGGCTTGTTCCAGTCAAGACACCACCATTCAAGTCTCCCGCATTTTCTTTCAACCGCGATACGTGCAAGTTCTCTTAAAAATCCCTTGCCGTAGCCTTTTCCGCGATAATTCGGCAGAACATAAAGGTCTTCCAGATAAATTCCCGCTCTTCCGAGGAACGTTGAAAAATTGTGGAAGAACAGAGCGAATCCGAAAGGAACGCCGTTTTCTTCACCAATTAAGACTTCTGCCTTCTTCTGAACAAAAAGCCACTCGCGAAGAAGTTCTTCGGTTGCCACAACCTGATCGCTCATTTTTTCGTAATCTGCAAGAGCTTTTATGAATTTTAAAATAAGATGAATATCCGATTCGTCTGCCGTTCTGTAAACAGGAGATGCCATTTCTATCTAATTTACTTTTATCCGCTAAATAGTTTTCAGAAATTATTGTCCACGCGCTCTTTTTGAAAAAGTCTCTGTTCTATGTAAACTCAGTATAAAAACATCCTCAAATCGATTTTCAAATCGATTATGTTATATGATAACAGGTGACACGATATTATATGATATTGGGATTACCCGAGCTTACGGTATTTGCTGTCGGCGGGGCTATTGTATTGGTTTTTGTCCTCCTGATACTATGGGGAATTAAATTCCCCAAGGTGGAGGACTGATCATGGCTTTAGGAAACGAAAGCACGATTGTTACTTTAATTTTAATCGCGGTCTACTTCGTGGTTCTTCTTGGAATAGGCGTATGGGCGTCAAAGAAAATCAGAAGTTCGGAAGACTATATGCTTGCCGGAAGAAGTTTAGGGTTCTGGCTGTTTACCCTTCTTATTGTCTGTTCAATCTGCAGCGGAATGACTTTAGTTGGAACGAGCGGTTTCGGTTACGCAAGCGGATGGCCGGGAATTTGGGAACAGATTTTTGTTCCGCTCGCGGCGTCATTTTGTATAATTTTCTTCGGCTCAAAGCTGAACAGAATCGGCAAAAAGATTGGCTGTATGACAATTGAGGATTACTTTGCCACAAGATACGAAGACAACAAAGGTCTCAGAGCTCTTTCGGCATTTGCAAGTATTGCAGTCTCTCTTGTTTATCTGGTCGGTCAGTACACAGCAATAAGTATTGTATTAATTTGGGCTTTCGGGCTTGAACACTGGCAGGCATTGCTTATCGCAGGCGTCATCATCACCGCATACACAGTAATCGGCGGATTGTATGCTGTTTCATGGACAGGACTTGTTCAGGGATTGATTTTAATTTTCGGAATAATTCTTGTTGCTCCGTTTATTTTGACCTTCGCGGGCGGAGTTGAACATATCAATACAGTTCTTGCGGGAATTGACCCAAACCTTGTTCTTCCATGGTTCAGTTCAAATTACGCAGCCTATGCTTACTGCACGCCTGAATATCTGCTTTCATTCGGTGTCCTCTTAATTGTCGGACTTGCCTGTGCTCCTCACGTTCTTTCAAACGTGTTTGCCGCGAAGAAGGCTTCATACTTTAAGTGGGCTCCGCTTGTAGCATTCGGTATTTACTTGGTTGTAATGATTCTTGTGAAGCTCTGTGGAATGGCAGTTCGAGCAATGTCTGAGGATGGTCTGATTGATGCAACAACAGCACCCGACTTTGCCCTGCTTGAGGGAATAAAAGCGGCAAGCCCGTCAATATTTATTACGGCTTTGTTTGCCGTGATTGTTCTTTCAGCTGTGATGTCGACAACCGACAGGCTGATGCTTACTGTTGGAACAGAGTTCTCTTGGAACATTTTCAAGACTATGCTGAAACCAAAAGCAAACGAGCGTCAGGTAATCAGAGTGAGCCAGATTTGTGTTCTGCTCGCGGCGGTAATTTCATTGGTTCTTGCAATTAACCCGCCCGAAATGCTTGCCTTCCTTATCTGGATGGGTATTGCCCTTATGCTTTGTGCATTTGCCGTTCCGCTTATTGCTGGATTATACTGGAGACGTGCCACAGCCAAAGGAGCAATCGCATCTATGATTGTCGGGCTTGCAACCGCTCTCGGTTTAGGGCTTTATGTGAATGTTTTCGGCGGGGCTTTACCGATGCATTTCTCAATTTATGCTCTTGCAGCTTCAATTGCCGCTATGATTATCGTGAGTTTGCTCACAAAGAAAAATTCCGACTCCGCACTCGATAATACCTACACAGGATTATATGTAGTCCCAAAGGATATGGTTGCAGAGAAAAAGGAATAATCTTTTTTTTTCTTGTATCTGAGAACATACAACAGATTTAATTCCATAAGAAATACTCTGGAATCATTAATTACTCAACACTCATAATTTTATACGCTGAAGTCTATATTTTTACAAATGACAAATACCCTGCAAGTATACAATCCTGCCACAGAAAAAGTGATAGGAGAAATAAAAGAATTTTCATCCGACGACATAACATCAGCCGCAGAAAAAGCGAAGTCAGCCTCTGTCTCATGGGAAAATACATCCGCTTCGCAAAGAGCTGTAATATTTATCACAGCCGCCGCAAAAATCAGAGCGGACGCTGATGAACTCTCGCGGCTTTTAACCGCGGAAGAGGGTAAGCCGCTTAGTGAATCGCGTGATGAAATACTTGGGGCGGCTCATGTTTTTGAATACTACGCATCTGTTTGCGGAGCGGTTACAGGGGACGCTAAACACTTACCCAAATACGGATATCTCAACGTCGTTCGAAAACCTGTTGGAATCTGCGCCGCAATAATCCCGTGGAATATGCCTGCCATAATTTTTGCATGGAAAGCAGGCGCTGCTGTTTCCTGCGGGAACACAATAATTGTCAAGCCTTCCAAAACCGCTCCGCTCACGATTCTCAAAATGGCTGAACTCATTAACGGTTCTGGTCTGCCCGAAGGAGTTTTGCAGATTGCCACGGGAAGCGGTGAAACAGCAGGGCGCGAACTAATCTTAAACAAAGATATCCGTCATATTTCTTTTACAGGTTCAATAGATTCGGGAATTGAAGTCTCAAAACTTGCCGCACCAAATCTTAAGAAACTTACACTTGAGCTTGGAGGTAATGATGCATTCATTGTTACAAAATCAGCCGACCTTAACAAAGCAGCGTCTGCGGCTGTGCGTCACAGATTCTATAACTGCGGTCAGGTCTGCACCTCGGCAAAAAGAATAATTGTTCATGAGTCGCTTGTCGATGAATTCGTGAAACTTGTTTCCGAAAAAATTTCTAAACTTAATGTTGGAGACTGCGGTCTCGGTGCAAATCTCGGTCCTTTGAATAACTCGTCTCAGCGTAGTTCGGTATCTGAATCTGTTTCAAAATTAAAAGACGCGGGAGCGGAAATTATTCTCGGCGGGGAAGTCTGCAAAGGAGCCGGATTTTTCTATAAGCCCACTCTTCTGAAAAATGTTGACCCAAAAAACGTTAGTGAAGAAATATTTGGACCGGTTATGTCTGTAATTTCTTATTCTGAGGACAGCGAGGCCTTAAAGATTGCCAACGGAACAAATTACGGTCTGGGAGCTTCTGTATGGACTGCCGATTTGAAGACCGCGAGACTGTTTGCAGATGAACTTAAGTCAGGGGTTGTCTGGGTAAATAAACATTTGATTCTTCCGCCTGAGATGCCGTTTGGAGGAGTGAAGATGTCAGGATTCGGCAGAGAAAACGGACTTGATTTCATTTATGAATATACTGAGAGCAAAAGTATTCTATTCGGCTAAAACAGAATTGTTATCCGGTGATTTCTAATTTTAGAGTACATCACGTTTAGTCTTTTGTATTTTTCGTGATGTACACAACACTAAAAAAACTCCCAGAAAACTTTGTCCAACGGCGGCACATCACGATTGGATAAATTCAACCACGGAAATATCCGAAATAGATATTCTCATCTCATCAGAAACACAATACTGTTAATCTATGGCAGACAAATACAGATACTACCCCGCTCAGTTTCCTGAACCGCCCGTAAAAGTTCAAAACATAACTCTTACACTTGACTTCACCGAAGAAAAAGTAACTGTTACGGCGGAAACTACCTTCAAAGCAGTCCGTGAAAACTTAGACCGCCTGAAACTCAATGCCAAAAACTTAGAGATAATACACATTTCTCAAAACGGAAAGAAACCTCTCTACACTTATGAAAATGATATCATCGATATAAAACTGATTCATACGGTGCAGAAAGGCTCGGTTTTTAAAATCAGCACAACAACAGTCTGCCGTCCAACATCAAACATCCTTGAAGGGCTTTACTACGAAACAACACCAAAAGATCTGACTAAAACAATAATCTCACAGTGTCAGCAGTGGGGATTTCAAAGAATTGCTCCGTGCATAGATGATATGCGTGCAAAATGCACGTGGAACGTAACAATAATCGCGGATAAAAGATACTCAAACCTCATTACAAACGGAAATATCTACAGACCGAGAACACGTTACAATGAAAACAGGGACACGATAGTTTATAAAAATTCTGAGCCTATGCCTCCATATCTTTTCTTTGTGGGCGTTGGAACATGGGATACATTTTCTCAGGATTTTGTCTATCCCAACGGAAAAAAAGTACGTCTTGAACTGTTGGCACCCAAAAATTCTGACAAAAAAAATGCAGAAGCCGCAATTGATATTATGGCTGATGCAATTCTCTGGACTCATATCTATACAGGCGCTGAAAGATATGAAAACATCACAGAGAGAAATGAGATTTACAGACTTTGCCTTGAAAGATACAGTCTGATGAAAAATCAAAGTGAAGGAGATGTCGACCCGTGCGCTCAGATAACAGCTGAAATCGAAAAAATTACCAAAGACATAGTGTTTGGTTACCAGTATCCTTATGAGGTCTATCGAGAAATCGCAATGCACAACTCAGACTTCGGTGGAATGGAAAATACAGGCAACACAACAATTCTTGCAAGCAGGATTATGCCTGATGCAGAAATCACCGACGCGGCTTATGAATACATGCTCGGAGTTAAACAGCATGAATTCTATCACAATCTTAACGGCTCCGGAGTTACAGGAGACACACCCTTTTCAATCTGGCTTAACGAAGCGGTCACTGTTATGATGGAAGATGATTATCTCGCCTTCCATTTCGGAAGAGACTACATCAGGCTTTTAGAGATTCTTCAGATGAGACTTCCCGGGGTTGGAACGTTTTCACTTGACACAGGAGCAGTTGCAATGCCGATTGAACCCGAAGGTTTCAACGACCCAAACGACCTGATTACATCGGTAACATATGTCAAAGCACCCGAATTCACCCGCATGATTGAATTTATGCTCGGTAAACGTGCATTTGCCTGGGCTCTCGATTTGTATCACAAGAGATTTGCCGGCAGTAATGCTTCACCGCGTGACTGGCTTCACGCAATGGAAGATGTCGGAAAAGCTGACCTTTCGTTCATGGCTGACCGCTGGCTTCATCAGACAGGATATCCGACAGTAAAAACCGAAGCGGTTTACAATACTGCTGATGAAACCACTGAAATCACCGTTACTCAAAGCGGCTTTGAAGATAAAAATCCCTGGATATTCCCTCTTGCCGGAAAACTTTACACAAAAGACGGAGATGTTGTATCTGAGTTTGTGAAAAAAATCGATGCGGAAAAAATGAAATTCTCCGTTCCGTGCAGTGCGCCGTTTGATTTTTCTGTCTGGAACTCAAATCACACAGCCTACATAAAAATAAACAACGACGTCTCAGATGAAGAACTCTATCTTCAGCTCAGATTTGATGATGATGAGGCAACAAAATTCCTGGCACGCTGTGAACTGTTCGAGCGTGAAATGGTTAAACTCTGCTGTGATGAAAGTTACGCTCCGTCAAATGAATTCATTGACAGCTACATCAGTGTATTATCGGATTTCGATGAAATGAGAAAATGCGGTGTGCTTCCTCTGACGCTGTTTGATTCTGTGGAAGATGAGAGATTTAAGTTTGAATACACTAAGCTCTATTCTGCCAAAAAACGCTTTATGAAAGCCGCCGCTTTGAAATATGAGGGACAGCTTAAGTCACTTTTAAACTCTTACGACATAACTTCAGAAAAATCTGATTCGGTTAGCGAAAAGGCTTCACTTTTCAAGGCTCGTGCTGTTAAAAATCAGATTCTTTCGCTTCTTGCCGCTATCGATACACCTGAGGTCCGGGGAATTTTGAAAAGCCATTACGAAAATGCAGAATGTGCAACTGACAGAATTTCAGCCCTAACTTTGTATCTTTCATCCAATGCTGCAGACCGCTTTGATGTTCTTGAAGCCGAACTCTCGCGCTCAAAAGACAATGCACTGGCTTTTGAAAATTTCATAGGTGCTGCAGCTGTTTCATCTTCGCCTGACACAGTTAGTTATCTTAAGAGAATTGAAAAATCTCCCGAGTTCAAGACTGAGAACGCCGGATTTTCGCGTGCAATGTATCTGAGGTTTGCCCAGAATAGAAAACTCTCGCTTGAGACTGTTGAGGGAAGGAAATTCCTTGAGGAGTCACTCATTAAAATGTCAGGGGTCAATGAATATTTATCAACAGGAATTTTATCTGTGTTTTCTCATATTGGTTCATATTCGTTTGAGGTGAGAGAGTCGCTTAAACAGATTCTCGAAAAACTTGTTTCTGAAATATCCGGTGCGCCGTCGGTTGTAAAGACTGCGGAAACAATCCTGAATTCGCTCAATTGAATTTTAATAATGTGCTGTGAGGATAATCCTTAAATCCTCACATGTTAACATATACTAATCCAACACGTGCTGAGTAGAGCGGATAAACCCTGTTATAAGGGCGGTAAAACTCATAGATGAACGCCGTGTATGGTTGATTTCGGAGTTTGTCTATGAAACAGATGTTAACAGGGAATGCAATGAGTGATACTGAGGTTATTCAGCAGTTCAAAAAAGATGACTGCTGGGGTCTGTGCACGTCCATTGATTTGAAGAATTGCGATGCGGATAAAATCCGTGATGCAGAAAAGATTCGCGAGTTTGTTTTGAAGCTTGCTGATTTGATTGATATGAAACGTTTCGGTGAGCCGCAAATAGTTCATTTCGGTCCAAATGACCGTGTTGCCGGGTATTCGATGACTCAGCTTATTGAGACTTCGCTATTGTCCGCTCATTTCGCAAACGAGACCAACGCGGCTTATATTGATATCTTTTCATGCAAAGAATACCCGCCGAGCGTTGCTGCAGAGTTCTGTCAGAAATTTTTCGGCGCAAAGGATATGAAAACGACTGTGTTTTTCAGAAGCCTTTGAATATCTTTTTTTAAGATAAAATTTTGTTGTTTTTTAACGTTGAGCATATCACGATAAAAAATGAAGTCTGTTCAATAGTAGATTCAGATATTTAAATTAATTTGAGATTGTGATTTGTTGGTCTTTGGGAGTATATTGTTACACCACGAAAGCCACTCGCCAGCCTTCGGCTTGCTCAGCTGAGGGAACTTCGTTCCCCGCACACGAAAAAACACAAAAAACACGAAAACAAAAATATAAAA
>JAUNXW010000183.1 GCA_030539595.1 Methanocorpusculum sp.
GACGAACTCGCAACAGCCGATGCAGTCGTTTTCGGTCTGCCGATTTATTTCGGCAGAGCCAATGCACCTTTCCTGATGATGATTGACAGGCTCTATGCTATGATTGGAACAGGTCTTTCGACAAGACTTCCGGCAGGCAAAAAATTCACGGTGGCAATTACTTCCGGAGGCGGCGGACTTGAAATCATCAGCCCTATCTATGACTCAATCGTTGACATCTTCGGTACATATTTCCATTGGGAAACCTGCGGGCTGATTTGGCAGAACGGTATGCACGAAAAGAATGAGATTAAGAAGCATGCCGACAAACTCAGCGAAGCAAAGGCTCTTGGAAAGAGTCTTGTAAAATAATTTTTTTTATTTTTTGTTATACCCTTCAAGCATCAGGCTCGCGATATTTTTAACGGGAAGTCCCGTCACCTGATGAAGATGGAACTCGCAGAACGGACAAACAGTCACAATAAAATCCGCACCGGTTTTTTTAACCATTTCAGCCCGCACAGCGCCGATTTTTGCCGCTTCTTCCGGCTGACCGGATTTAACTCCGCCTCCCGCACCGCAGCATCTTGCCTGCATATCAACAAAGTTTTCGGCAGTCGCTTTCAGAAGTTCACGCGGCTGTTCTGAAATTCCCTGACCTCTCAAGAGATGGCAGGGGTCGTGATAAGTATAAGTGCCCTTGACTTTCTCGGGTTTTACAAATCCTATCTCGCAGAGTAACTCAGTGATGTCAACAACTCTGAACGGCGTTTTGCAATCATTTTTCAAAGTCGAACCGCAGCCCGCACATATTGTCAGAACAGTATCAACACCGGCTTTTACAAAAGCGTCGATGTTTCTTCTCGAAAGCTCCGGAACAAATCCTGATAAGCCTGTTCTAATCAGCGGCGACCCGCAGCAGACCTGTTCTTTGGGAATTATAACTCTGATGCCGTTGATTTTCAGAACTTCCATCGCATCAAGCGCGGGCTGAATTACTCTGCCGTTAAACATACAGCCTACAAAAAATCCGACAGTTGCCCTGACCTCGCCGTAAGGCTCAATTACATCGGGCACACGCTCAAGGAAAGTAGGCTCTTTTCTCTCAACTGAGCGTCCTGTTTTTTCAATAAGTGCGGCAAGCGCTTTGTGTGCAGGAAGCGACAGACCTCTTTTCGCTGCTTCCGCTCTGAGTTTTTCGACAGCTTTTCTCGGTGTTTCGATTTCTTTGGGACATACCTCAACACATTTATGACAGGTAGTGCATGAGAACAGACCTTTTTCAATAGCCTCTTCGATCCGGTCGGTTTTATCTCGCGGGTCAAGATTGAGCCTCTGTTCCTGACGCATAATTGTCGGACCTTTGTATTCGGAAACTGAAATTGCGGGACAGGCAGATATACAAGAAAAACATTCTATGCACTCGCGAAGCGGTTTAATTTCTTCGACATTGTCGTGCGAAACAAAACTGCATACATTCTCTGCACCGTTGAGCCAAGCCAGATTCGCAATGACGGGTGCAATATCTGTGACCAAATCTCTGATTCTCGGTAAATCCAGAGGCTCTATAACATCTCCGTCCGCCGCTTCCTGCATACAGGCAAGAACCGGCTCACCGTTTACGCGGATGGCGCACGAACCGCACTGACCGCCGCGGCAGCAGTGTCTGTAGGCAAGAGTTGCGTCTTTAGTGTCGCGGACAGCATCCAAAACGTTCAGAACTCTTGCTTTGTCTGCAACCGCAACTTCATAGGTCTCAAAGTGAGGGTCTGCATCGCATGCGGGGTCAAATCTTGAAACAGTTACCTTCACAGTCTGTCCTCCTTAAGTTCAATCCCGCATTTGCCTTTTACAAAGAAAGTATGACCGAACGGTGAATTTTCGTTTGTCCAGTTCTGTTTAATATCGGTTCTCGTGTGTGCTCCGCGCGACTCTTTTCTTACAAGAGCGCCTTCGATTACAAGTTTTGCTGTAAGCAGCATATTTTGTGTAATCAGGGCGTCGGAGATTTCACGGGGCGAAGAAATCTTAAGCGGGGAAGCAATCAGTTTTCCGATTTCCCTTTCGGCAACGAGAAGGTCAAGTTCGTTTCTGTAGATTCCCGCGTTGTTCCACATAATTGTCTTCATCGACTTTCTGACGTCCGAGACTTTTGCATTTCCGTTGTAGAGGGAGTTGATTTTATCTTCCACTGCCTTTACCGCTTTTACGTCAACAACTTTTGCGTAAGATTCGCATTTACCCGCAGACAAACCTGCCCTTCTACCAAATACCTGAGTTTCCGCAAGTGCGTTTCCGCCGAGCCTGTTTCCTCCGTGAACACCGCCTGCTGTTTCTCCTGCGGCAAAAAGATTCGGGAGTGTGGTTTCTGTATTCGGTGTGATTCTCAGCCCGCCCATAAAATGATGAGCGGTCGGAGCGACCTCCATAGGCTGCTCTCTTATATCGACACCGAACTGAAGGAACTGATTCAGCATCACAGGAAGTCTTTCTTCTATTTTTTCACGCGGCAGATGAGTTACATCAAGCCAGACTCCGCCGTGTTCCGTGCCTCTGCCCTCCAAAACTTCTGTCGCAATAGCCCTTGCGACAATATCTCTTGTTGAAAGTTCCATTCTGACAGGGTCGTATTTTTCCATGAACCGTTCGCCGAGAGAGTTTTTCAAAACTCCGCCTTCACCGCGGACAGCTTCCGTGATTAATCTCCCGCGGGATTCATACGGGGTTACAGCGCCTGTAGGGTGGAACTGAACCTGCTCCATGTCAATAAGTTCAGCGCCCGCGCGATAGGCAAGAGCGTAACCGTCGCCTGTTC
>JAUNXW010000184.1 GCA_030539595.1 Methanocorpusculum sp.
AGCTCATGACACTTCTGCTTCAGGACAACATCCAGTACGCAGTTGCGGGAACACCTCCTTACGTTTCAGCAATCGACCAGTCATCAGATGGAATGGGGCTTAAGATTCTCTCACCGATTATGATGAACGGCTCGGGACTTGTTGTTTCAAACGACTCGCCCGCAACTAACTGGAACTCATTCGTCGAATGGATTAAAGCACGCAGCGCAGAAGGAAAGAACGTAATAATTGCCGACCCGCAGCGCGGTTCAATTCAGGATGTTCAGATTAAGGCAGCCCTCGAATCAGCCGGCATCAAATACAACGGTTAATTCAAACCAAACCCACAAACTTTTTTTCCGTGTACTTGATAACTTATCAAACTTCATTATTAGTACAATAACTCACAGCGGAAGGTGAATATATAAATTGAAATGGTACGTTAAACTGATTCTGCCCGCACTTCTTTTGGTTGTCTGGGAAATAGCGGCAATAATAATAAACAATGCATTTATTCTTCCGAGAATTGAAAGTGTAATCCCTGTGTTTTTAACTCCGTTTGCTGATATCTACGGAAGCGGAAGCCTTCTCTACAATGCATGGGTGAGTATTTATCGTGTAACCATAGGTTTCCTTATAGCCTGTGTTATTGCAGTGCCTCTTGGAATTATTCTGGGGCGCTATCCGTTCTGGGAAAACTTTTCTGACGGTCTGATTCAGATTTTAAGACCTATTCCGCCAATGGCGTGGGTTCCTTTATCTCTTGCATGGTTTGGTATAGGTCTCACCTCAATAGAATTCATAATTATCATCGGATGTATTTTTCCGATACTTGTAAGTACTATTGACGGTGTGAAAAGAGTCCGCAAAAGCTGGCTTGAGACCGCAAGAATTTATCAAGCAAACAACAGGCAGCTTATGACAAAGGTTGTTCTTCCGGCAGCAGGTCCTGCCATTTGGAGCGGTCTGCGCGTTGGTTTCGGCATTGCCTGGATGAGTGTCGTTGCGGCTGAAATGATGCCCGGAGCTGTTTCCGGTCTCGGATACTTAATTATGTACTGCTACACATTCGGTCAGGTAAGAATAATTATTGCTGGTATGATTGCCATTGGAATTATCGGTATCTTTATGGATCAGTTCTTCAAGTTCGTTCAGCGGAAATATTTCTCGTGGGAGGTGCATGACAAATGAACGATGATAAAATCTGGGTTAAAATAGAGAATGCGACTAAGATATTTTCGTCGAAGAAAGGAGATACTAAGGCTCTCGACAATATCAATTTAGAGATTCACGATGATGAGTTTGTCTGCCTTTTAGGTCCTTCGGGCTGCGGTAAGACTACTCTTCTCAGAATGATAGGCGGGCTTGATGTTCCAACTTCGGGAAAAGTTGAGATTGACGGAAAAATTGTTGACAGACCTTCTCCGAAGATGACGATGGTTTTTCAGGAGTATTCGCTTTATCCATGGAGAACTATTGCGGAAAATGTCGGGTTCGGTCTTGAGATGATGGGAATTGAAAAATCCGAACGTGAGAAAATTGTTTCTGACCGTCTCAAAGATGTCGGTCTTTCTGAATTCGGGAACAGTTATCCTCATGAGCTTTCGGGCGGTATGAGACAAAGAGCTGCTGTTGCACGTGCTCTTGCAAGCGACCCTGCCGTTATGCTGATGGATGAACCGTTTGGTGCGCTTGATGCTCAGACGAGAAACAAAATGCAGAATGAACTTCTGCGTCTGTGGGAATCTACGAAGAAGACGATTCTTTTTGTTACTCACAGCGTTGATGAGGCAGTGTATATGTCGGATAAAATTGTTATTCTGACACCGAGACCCGGAAAGATTCATAAAATCTATGAAGTCCCTCTTGCCCGTCCGCGTGACAGGACAAGTGTTGAGTTTGCAAATATCAGAAAGAGCGTCCTTAAGGAAATTGAGATGCTCGAGTCGGAAAATAATTCCGGAAATTAAGTCAGAGAATCTCTGACTGATTTTTTTTTGAATTTACGTTTTTTTGTATAAGTTAATGCATTGATATTTTCTATGAAATTTTTGTTACACCACGACCATCACACGAAAACTTAGATTAAATCACGATTCAAAAACTTATGGTTTTCTCTGCTAAAGATGCTAAATCATCTCGCCTCAGCTAAGAAACCTGAAGGTTTCAGCTATTTGACAAACTCGTAATATTATCTACAATATCTATCTTATTTTAAATTTATCCTGTGTTTTAGCGCAGGGTGGTAAAAATATGAAGAACAATTTAGAAAAAACTGAGACTGTTAAGTCCAGAAAAACTAACTATCGAGGTATAGTATCAGAAACTAAAAAAGAATGGAAACCAAGACAAATGTCTGTAAGAGTTGGTCCTGATACAATTGAAAGGCTTGATGAATACACACGCAGATATCATCTGAAAAAAGTTGATTTTGTTCGCGATGCTGTTAATTACTGGATTTCGGTCGGGGGTAAAGCAGCAAATCTGAATGAGAAAATCCGTCGTCTTGAATCTAAACTGAATCAGTCAAGAGAGATTAACAAGAGATTAAGGGAGCGTATGTATGATAAAATCAATTATCTGAACTCAATTATATCTGAAAAAGAAAAGCTGATTTCAGTTCAGGAAGAGTTACTTTCTCACTACAAAAAAAAGTGAACAACACCTTTTTTTTTCTGTGTAAACTTACCGTCTCAATTGAGAAACATAATTGTTTCCGTATCGGACAGCCCTGCCGGAGAGGCTGTCCAATTGTGGAATTTGATATTTAAATTATTTTGAAATAATAATTTG
>JAUNXW010000047.1 GCA_030539595.1 Methanocorpusculum sp.
GCGTCCTTGGTAAGGACGAGGCCGCGAGTTCAAATCTCGCCTGAGGCTCTTATTTTTATGTTTTTTCCGAGTTCTGAAAATACAAACACAATTTATTATTTAGATAGACTGCGAATATTTACGAAGCAATGGCAAGCCTTCGACTTATCTGGTACAGATTTACTTATGTAATACTGGTTACATTAATCAGACCTTACGTAAGATTCAAACTCCACTATACATACGATAAAGTAAAATCACATCACCGCCCGTATCTTGCGTTTTCAAACCACACGACATTATGGGATTTTCTCCTTGTCGGTGTTGCTTTCAGACGCGAGATGTATTACATCGCAGGCGAACATTTGTTCAGAAACAAATTCCTAAGACGCTTTGTAGTAAGCATTGCCGGAATTATCATCCGCAAAAAAGGCGCGCCCGCAGACGATATGATTTGTGAAATGAAGGAAGCCATAAAAGACGGCGCAAATGTATGGATGAGCCCCGAAGGCGCGAGGTCAATAAACGGAGAATCCGCATTTATTTCACCTGCCACAGGCAAACTTGTAAAAGAATGTGCTGAGCTGGGTGCGGGACTTATTACCTACAGAATTCACGGCGGATATCTTCGAAGACCCAGATGGGGAAAACACGAACGCATGGGAAAAATGTGGGGAGAATTTGTTCACGAATACAGCCCCGAAGAACTCAAAGCAATGTCTGTTGATGAAGTCAACCGTCACATAAAAGAGGACATGTATGTAAATACATTCGACGACCAGAAGAAAAATCCAACGCCGTATACAGGAGAAGCCCTTGCAGAAGATTTGGAGACGATTCTTTATGTCTGTCCCGAATGTAAACAGATGGGCAAACTTCACAGCAAAGGAGAAATTCTCAAATGTGAATGCGGTTACTCGGTAAAATTCAATCAGCACGGGCTTTTCGAATCTGACAGCGGTCACGAACTTCATCTTGACAACATAGCAAGCTGGGATCACTGGCAAAGAGATTTCCTGAAAAGCAATATGGAAAAATACATGGCGCTTCCAAAAGATGTTCCGATTGAAACAGACGAGCGTCAGATTCTGAGAAAAGTAGGAGCTCTAAAATCGGTTGACGAACTCGGGCGCGGAAAGTTTTCCGTTTACTGCGACAGAATGGAATTTGAAACAACCGAAGGCAAAAAATATTCGTTCCTGCTCAAAGACCTCAAAGGATTTGCCTTCTCGCTTCAGATGAAAATTCTTTTCACCGACAAAGACGGCACTTACTACGAAGTCGACTCGGAAGTTCCGCGCTCGGCAACAAAATATATGGTTCTTTACCGCAACCTTTTAGGTAAAGAATACTACTGATTTTTATGAAAACAGTTCTGCTCGGCGTCGGAAATTCTTTACACTCAGACGATGGAGCAGGTCCTTATTTTGCCAAACTCTTTGAGGGCAGCAGGGATATTATTTCTTTTGACTGCGGAACAGCTCCCGAAAATTTTACCGGTAAAATAAGACGGGCAATGCCCGAGAGAATTTTAATTGTCGACGCGAGCCTGATGGGGCTTCGTGCGGGAGATGTGAGAATTGTTCCCGCTGAAAAAATTCATGACACATCTGTTGGAACTCATATGCTCCCCCTCACGCATCTTGTAAATTTCCTGTCGGAAATCACCGAAGAAATTATCCTGATTGGGATACAGCCGAAATCGCTTGAAGATGGTGATGTTTTGAGTTTTGAGGTTCGCTCGGCACTTGACGAACTTGAAAAAACAATCAACGAAGGAAACCTTAAATTAATCCCTGTTTTGTAAATCAAAGCTATTCGGTAAGATTATAATTGTCGTAAAACAAACATATAATGTATGTCTGATATTATAGTTCCACTTGATGTCCCAAAAGAAATGCGGGACACATATATAGAAAATTATAATCTTATAACCGGAGGCTCAGGCCATCTGATGCTTTTTGCGGGCGACCAGAAGATAGAGCATCTGAATGATGATTTTTACGGCGAGAAAGTTCCATCAGATGACGGAGACCCCGAGCATCTTTTCAGAATTGCGTCAAAGGGAAAGGTCGGAGTTCTTGCAGCCCAGCTCGGTTTAATCACAAGATACGGTATGGATTATCCGGACGTTCCGTATCTTGTGAAACTGAACTCCAAAACTCATCTTGTCGGTGTTTCGCAAAAAGACCCGCTTTCATCACAATTATGGGATGTTGAACAGATTGCGGCAATACGCGAAGAGTACGGTGTTAAGATTGCGGCTGTGGGATACACAATTTATCTCGGCAGTGAATTTGAATCCGATATGCTTACACAGGCGGCGCAGATAATTTCCGATGCACACTACTACGGTCTTGTTACTGTTCTCTGGATTTACCCAAGAGGCAAGGCGGTCAAAGAAGAGAAAGACCCGCATTTAATCGCAGGGGCAGCAGGAGTTGCGGCGTGTCTCGGCAGTGATTTCGTTAAAGTGAATGCACCGAAAAAAGAAGGCGAAAACTCTGCGGAGCTTTTGAAAGAAGCAGTCAAAGCAGCGGGACGCACAAAATTAGTCTGTGCTGGCGGTTCAACAACCTCGGAAGAGAAATTCCTTTCAGAGTTATACGACCAGATTCACGTCGGCGGAGCATGCGGAAACGCAACCGGCAGAAATATTCACCAGAAGCCTCTTGAGGAAGCGGTTAAATTCTGCAACGCAATTTATGCAATAACCGTCGAGGGAAAGAGCCTTGCCGAGGCTCTGGCAATCTTAAAATAATTTTTTTTAGAATCTGCTTTTTTTCAAAATCGAAAAAACTCAATATAAATAATTCATCATCTTAATAACGAACCAAATCCCACACGTAAAGACCGAATCAAAACCATGATTGTCAAAAATCCGATTGCGCAAGCCCTGTTGATGATTCTTGCGAGCGGAGCGGTTTTTATGGACTACCTTGATACAAGTATCGTATCAATTGCCCTTCCCGCAATTTCACAAAGTACTGGTATGTCAAGCACAGGTTCATCATGGGTAATGACTTCATATCTTCTTGCATTGGGAAGTACTCTTCTGCTCTTTGGAAAAATCGCCGACAGAACAGGCCGCCACAAATTAATATTTATCAGCGGATTTGCTTTGTTCACACTCTCGTCAATTTTCTGCGGGCTGTCAACAAGTATGATTCTCTTAATTATATTCAGAGTTGTTCAGGGAATTGCGGCGGCTGCCATGGTATCCACATCGACAATGCTCATCACACTTCATCTGCCTCTTGAAAAACAGGGATTTGCAACAGGTGTTATCGCAACACTCGGAGGTGTGGCTCTTGCCTGCGGACCTTTTGTAGGTGGTATTTTAACTGAATTCATCTCGTGGCACTGGATATTTTTCATAAACATTCCAATCGGAATTATTGGAATAATAATGTCAATATTCCTGATTCCAAAATATGAGAAACAGCCTTCGGCAGCAGAGAAGAAACCTTTCGATGTGATTGGAGCAGCTCTTCTTGCAGCCTCGCTTATTGCACTTCTCGCAGGCTTTGAACTCGGAGCATCTGATGGCTGGTCTCTGCCCATTATTCTTCTGATAGTAATATCTCCGATGCTTATGGCAGTATTTCTTCGCCGCGAGTTAAACCATCCTGACCCGGTGATGTCTACTAAACTGCTTCTCAGCAGGACAATAATGTTTTCGTCGCTTTGTATGCTTTTGATAACTGTAGTTTTCCTTGGAATGATTTACATAATGCCGTTTTATTTAACATCAAATCTCGGATACGGAGCGGCGCTTGCGGGAATTATAATGCTTATTCCCCCTGTAGTAAACGCGCTTATTGGAATACCCGCAGGGGCTCTCACCAAAAAATTCGGCTGCATGAGGCTCTGCAACGTTGCTGCAATTTGTCAGGCTCTTGGAATGTTGATGATAGTGTTCTCCATCATCATTTCAAATCTCCCGATACTTTTTATAGGGCTTGGATTTGTTGGGCTTGGAACAGGTATGAACGAAGCGCCCGGAATTCGCAGAGTAAATATTCACGCGCCGATAAATCTTCAGGGTTCTTCGAGCGGGCTTGTCTTCACGGTTATGAACGTAGGATGCGTAATAGGCGTAGCCCTCTTTTCAATTGTTGCGACAATAGTTTCAGACAGCACTGTTTTTACAAATGAAGGTGTTTATGCCGCATGTCTTGCTGGTGCTTTTGTAAGTATCCTCGCATATATTTCATCGAGACTTGCCCGCGACACGATTAAATATTGACGCAGATTGACTATCGTTCGACCATAAAATATTTATCAATTAACACATTTCATTAAATTTTCACTTGATTTTTTCAATATCTGAAATGTGTCGCAAGGGAAAAGTATATCAATAGTATAAACCTAAAGAATAGAATATACACAACTGAGGTGAAGAATCATGACAAATCTTTATGAAAAAATGGTGAACGAAGCAATGGCAGCACAGCACGCTGACGTTGAGATTCTCAAGAAGAGGAGAGGACTTAAGTTCCACATGAAAGACGCTTTTGCATACGTTGAAGCAGTCGAAAAGATGACAGTCGGTGAAAATCAAAGCGCCGCTGTTATCAACTTACACAAAGAATCCGTTAAAACACACTTCAATGTCTTATCAAAACTCTGTTCGTGCGTAAGACCTGAAGACGATCCGTTTGTTGAACACTATCAGACACCTGTTGTTCTGGAAATATTAAGAGAGCAGGACGAAAAATTCGCAAAGAGTCTCGAGGTCTTTGCCGACTCAATCAAAACAAACATTGCAATCGTCGGAAAAGAAGCCGCAAGAGGCTATGCAGGATTTTACGGACCTACATGTGTTGTCGACTTCGCATTAATGCCCGGCTCGACAAGCAATGTGGTTAACCAGATTCTGAACAAAACAGAAATTCCGAAGGAACACAAACAGGCAATCCTTGCCGCAAAATCATGGGGTATGAACACCTCTTACGGAATAGGAGATTTATTTGCAAAGAGAGTTGAAGCGGGCGACACGCTTGCCGAAGCCTCAAGACAGGAAGTCAGACAGCTTCAGGAACTCTACAGAAACCCTGTTGAAGCTCAGGCAGCATTAATGCGCCGCTCAAAAATGTCTTCTTTCAGTGCAAAGCGCTACATGGAAAACTACCGCAAGGGAATGGAAAAATCTGTTAAAGCGGCAATCGATGACGGAGTTCACTACGGAAACATAGCAACAATTCCCGCATATTGTGTAGGTGACATAGCACACCACATTTCGCAATCCACATACAACATGTGCAAAGATGATGTGGTTATGGCAACTATCGACGCTGTCACCAATGTAATCGAGAATACTCTCAGAAACGCAATTCCGAACTTCAAGAATCCGTATCAGGTTTTAAACACAGCCACAGGCGCATCTGCTGCTGCAACCGAATACATTCTTGAACTTGACGGTTTCAACGCGCCGATGATTGTTGACCTCTTAACCAAGAGATACCACAATCTCGTGATGATTAAACCAACCAGAGGAGCTGCCGCTGAACTTCACAACTGCGACTTCATGGATATGATTTACCGCGGCTGGAAGATTATGGACAAAGCCGAGCGTGTAAGAAACGGCTCGGGCAAACCGCTTGTTCCAAAGATTGACGGAACATTTGCAGTTGACCTTGCGCCGATTCACGCAAACGATGTTTTGATGAACCCGCAGCGCTACGCATATCCTGCCTGTGCGATTACGGTTCGTTCATCCGCTCTGATGAGACTTGCAGACTACCCGTGTCTGCTGACAAGCGAGCCGATAACCGCAACAATGATGACAAATATCATTGCGCTTGACAAGAAGAATCCAGCAGCACCTGTTCGCGGATGCAAGAACTGCGCAACAGCATGTCTTCAGGGCAGCCGCCACCAGTACTGCCAGTATCGTGAGGCAGTATAAAAATGAAATGCTACGTCTGTGAAAAACTCGGAGTAGACCGCGAGGCTACAGGTATCTGCATAGTCTGCGGTATGGGACTTTGCACAGAGCATATGGTAAGAGCAGATGTAGAGACGTGGGAGGGAGGTTATCCCTTCCCGTCAAAGAAACTGAAGAAGCCAATCCCGAGAATTCTGTGCCCGGAGTGCGACCACGCTCTTCACGGAGACAAGTAGATGGATTTACTGAAGCGTTCTGTTGCCGAACTTGTTGGAACACTTGTTTTGGTATTCATAGGCTGCGGTTCTGTCTGGTTCATAGGAAATGACCTGTTCGGTGTTGCGGCAGCCTTTGGTATTGCCGTTGCCGTGATGATTTATGCTGTCGGTTCGGTTTCCGGCGCGCACATCAATCCTGCGGTAAGTATCGCTCTTTGCGCAATCAAAAAGTTCCCTGTTAAAGATACGATTGCATATGTAATTGCGCAGTGCATCGGAGCGTTTATCGGCGCACTTTTACTTGTTGCAATAGGCGGTGCTGCGGGAATCGGAGCAACAGCCCCTGCGGAAGGTTTCACAATCTGGCAGGCGTTAATTGCGGAAATTATCGGAACATTTGTTCTTATGCTTGTTATTATGGGCGTTGCGGTTGACCGCAGAGCTCCCGCAGGATTTGCGGGACTTGCAATTGGAGGTGCTGTTCTTGCTGTAATTATTGCAATAGGAAATATCTCCGGCGGTTCAATCAACCCTGCAAGAACTTTCGGTCCTGACCTCGCGGCTCTAATTTTCGGTAACGCAAATGCAGCTGCGCTATGGACGTCGTTTCCTATCTATGTGATAGGTCCAATAGTCGGAGCACTGCTCGCTGTTTTCCTCTACAAAGCAATTGCCGGAAAACAGGACTAAATTTTTTTTTAAACAGAATTGATTTATTTTCGGGAATTCTAAACTCACACTTTAGAATTCACGAAAATAAAAAAAAAAGTTATGACCTTTCGCCGTAGATTCTTTTTATCTCATAAGCCTTTGCTGACTTGTCTTTTCTTGTGATAACATTGCCTTTTCGTAACTTAATTTTTGTCACGCGGAACATTTTTCCGCCTATTGTTGTTAAATGGTCAACCGTAAACTCTCTGTCTCCTTCGACCTGCTCATAAAGCGGTAAAGTCGTCGCTCCCTTATTTACCGAAGCCCTGAGAATCACAATATCTACAAGGCGTGTCCAGAGCACATCGATTTTTTCTGCGGGAAGTTTACTGCGTCTTGCGTCGCCGGACTCAATTGACGTGACCTCAACGCTGAATGTATCGTCTCCGACTTCTGCTGCTAGATAATCTCCAACAGCTACAATATCTCCTTCAACCAAATCAATAGTTCCGTTGCGCGACTCATCTCCATAGCTTAAAACAGCTTTAACCGTTATCACCTTAGGCTCTTTCAAAGTCACGCTCATAACATGCCCGCAAAGAGAACATTTCACAACAGCCTTCGGCGGCTCTTTCAAAATCTCAAAATCCGTTTCCTCACCGCAAACAGGACAGTCGAGAATTATCATATCCTCGTTTGTATCTTCATTCATATCTTCTATATCCATGCTTAAATGTTGTAACTATTAGATGAATAAATAATGCGTCAGAACCAATAATAATTCTGCGTTATGAAAGTTGAGGATTTGTTTCGTGTTGATGAGCGCCTGAGAAACGGTCTTAAGAAATATTATCTTGTTTGTGAACTCTTCAGCAGTTCAAAAAAGTTCGCTGTCTCACATCTGATTAAAACAGGAACAAAGCCTACAAAATCCGAGATAATCAGGTCTGCCGGACTATTCGGTTTCGACCTCGAAACAAATACAATAGATAAAGCCGCTAAATATTCTTCCGAGATTTTTAATTTTGATAAATTTGCATCGGACGATGATTTTTATGAAATAGAGAAATACAAATACCTCACCAGACTTTTTTTCAAAATGACGAATGAACCGCCGCGCGAAAAAATCATTTCAAAGTTTCATGGAATTACGTTTTCGGAAAACGAAATCTCAAAAATGTTTGAGAGCGGAAAAATACCCGACGGAAAATTTCTGCCTGAGGTAAATCTGATTCAGAATTTAAACTCCTCGCTTAACTATCCTCTTCATAAAAAAATCACCTTGCGGTCTGTTGAAAAAATCAGGGAACGGCTTTACAATAATTTTGATGTAAAAGAATTTGATTCTGGTAATCAAGCGGTTCTTGAAAATATAATTTCAGAGTTCAACAAAAAAATCTCGGAAAATTATCACCCGCTTGAGCAGTGTATTATTCTATCCGAGGCGCTTTTTGATAATTTTCAGGACAGAATACTTGCGTCGTTTATTTTATGCAGAACCGCTTTGGTCTTAGGTTATTTTGTTACTCCGGATATTTCATCGTGGGAGAATACGGTTGAATTCATAAAATCCGAAAATGAAGTTCTGGAAAAAGCTGTTCGCAAAAAAATATCTTCTGAGTTCAAGGTTGCTTCCGGCGCACGCCAGAGACAGCTTGACTGTTTTTAAAATTCGGTAAAAATTATTTTTTAAGTCCGTACTGAATTTCAAGTTCTGCACAGGCTTTGTTTAAATCGTCCATGAAGCATCCAACGGATTCTTTGAAGCCTGAGTATCCGTAGACTGATTTCAGTGCTGTTGAAAGTGATTCTGGTCCTTTTTCGTCAGCGATTCTTTTGAGGAAGTAGATTATCATATCGTCTCCCCCGGACTGTCTGAAAATCATTCCTTTCATCATGTTCTGATACATTGAAAAATACATTATATTGTTGTGTGCAGGGTTTCCCAATATCCCTGCAAGTTTCTGGGCTGCGGGTTCTGCTTCTATTTCCCCTCTGTGAACTAAGCGTGATACGATGTATATTTTTTCGAGTTCAGCCGGAGTCCATGAAAACACATCTGACATGGTTTATAGTTTCGTTCTGAATCCATTTATTAATTGTGGGTTGTGATTCCCGCAGTGTTGAGTTTGTCCTATACGAAAACTGTTCCTGTTTGTTTACTCTTCTTGTAATTTACGGTTTACTTTTTTCCTTGACCCAAAAAACCAACCCTCAAATATTATCCGCTCAGAATAGATATACAAATGCAGACACTCTTGTTCGCACAATTCAAAGCCGTGATGTTTGACATGGACAACACCCTGTTCGACTTCGTTTCAGCGATGCGCAAAGGCTGTGATGCTGCGATTAAAAATTTAGGTGTTGGAAGCGGAGACGAACTTTTAGGATACTATCTTCGCTGGAAATATCATTTTGAAGACCACACCAATCTTCAGGATTTTATGCTTGCCCACAACTGCTTCACGGTTGAAAAATATTTTGACGCGGTTGCGGCATTTGAAGAAGCAAAACTCAAAGACCTTACCCCATACAAAGGAATAACAGAAGTATTGTCCGAACTGAAAAAATCAGGATACAAACTCGCAGTCGTTACAGACGCATTCAGTTACGCAGCGGAAAAAAGATTGAAATACACAGGTCTGTTTGATTATTTCGATGTATCTGTCTGTTACGACACAACAGGATACAAAAAACCTCACACTGCTCCATTTGAATGTGCGCTCGACATGCTTGGGGTTTTACCTCATGAAGCTGTATATGTGGGGGACTCAATAAGGCGCGATATAGAACCGTCAACAGCTCTTGGGATAACAACAATATACGCAAAATACGGAGACAAAAATTTCTTTGAAACAGCAAGCACAGAATGTCCTCCAAAAGTTCTTGAGGCAGAGTCACCTCAAGACATTCTTAAACTTCTTATGTAATTATTTTACAAGAGGGATCGTGCGGTATCCGTTATAGAATTTACAATCTTCCTTCTTACACTTTGGATTATGTTTTGAATATCTGCACTTGATAATCGTTGGAAGTTCCATCTCAACCCACATATATTTGTCAAAAAATTTCGCGGTCGTTAAAATGCTGAGGTATGTATTTCTTACGCAGCATTTGCCGAGTTCTTCATTGTTTTTGGCAACTACCGTAAGGCATTCTGTTGTGAGTTTGTTTCCTATGGCTCCGTCTTTGAACTGCATTTTAAGATACGGCATAAGAAGCGTAAGTGTTTCACCGCATGCGTAAGGTATACCGCAGCTGCCGTTTATTCTGCAAAGAGACATAGGGGATTTATCAAAAGCCTCATCAAAGATTGCTCTTCCCCTGTCCGTAAATATTTTGTCTTTGGCAATATTGCTGTATGCTATTAAAATCGCAATGGGTGGTACCAGATAATGTGCGCATCCTTTAATCGGAAAACCCGCAGAGTTCATTATTGCAAATCCGGCTTCAATAGGGTCTCTTGTTTTCAGTTTTTTGAGGTCGGGACTTATTTTGTCAAGAAGCGCATCTATAAAGCATTTGTCGCAGATATTGTGACCTTCGGGACAGAAATAATAAGATGAGTATTCTTTTCCGCAGACACCGCATATTCCCGAGCGAGAAGACCTTCCGTGTTCAATATCTTTTCCGCAAACAGGACAGAATAACTGCAAATGCATTATTATTATAATATTATCTGATTACTATTATAGTTTATTGAAATGAAGGAGGTTGTTTTTTGAGGCTGTCAAATAGCGGAAACCATTAGGTTTCTCACCTGAGGCGAGATGCTTTAGCATCTTTAGCTGAGCAAGTCCCAGACTTGCGAATCGTTATGTGAATCCGTTGGACAAGATTTAGTCTAAGTATTCTGTTGACCATAGAGTGCGTTTCGTTACACCACGAACATCGTACGAAAAAACGCGAAAAGCACGAAAACAAAAACGTAAAGTTATTTTTAGTTTACATACTGAATTTGACAATTGAATATATTTTAATTTATAATGTTGTAAGTTCTTTTTTTATTAATGGCTAAAAATCAACATGACATCAATTTGACTTCAGCAGTACTTCACTAATTTTTTTAGACTAAGTTTTGTGCTTCGCTACGATAATCTCTCCG
>JAUNXW010000185.1 GCA_030539595.1 Methanocorpusculum sp.
TTCATCTTTTATTAAATTTTGTATATCATAGAAAATACATATTGCTGTTAATAAGGAAAAAAGATATAGACTGCGAACCAATGAAATAAAGAATATCTGGACATGTAGCCAAGCCAGGATATGGCATCAGCCTCCTAAGCTGAATATCTAGGGTTCGAATCCCTACATGTCCGTTTTGAATAATTATGAACTGCAGGGAAATTAAGGAAGGCGGCACTGTTTTTAAAGCACCCGTTATTGATGAGAATGCTCAGTTTCCTCCAAATACTGCGGATGTTTTCTACAACACGAAAATGGAATTCAACCGCGATATGACTGTGCTTCTCGCAAAAATTCTCAAGCCCGAATCATATCTTGATGCAATGGCGGCAACAGGTGTCAGAGGTCTTAGAATCGCAAACGAGGTTCATATTCCTGTTACAATCAACGACTTCAACGAAAAAGCCGTTGCAATGATTAAGGAAAATGCAGATACATTCGATGAAGATATTACGGTTACATGTGATGATGCCAACCGTCTGATGTGCACTGAAAGATTTTCCGCAGTTGACCTCGACCCGTTTGGAACACCAATCCCATTTTTGGACGCAGCTTCGCGCTCAGCAAAGCAGTATTTGTTCGTTACGGCAACAGATACAGCTCCTCTTTGCGGCGCTCATCTTCAAGCCGGCAAACGCAGATATTTTGCAACTCCGAAAAACACAGAGTATCATGCAGAAGTCGGTCTTCGGTTGATGATGGGGGCTGTCGCACGCGAACTTGTAAAATATGACCGCGGGTTTGAACCGATTCTGAGTTTTGCGAAGTCGCATTATTTCAGAACTCATGTGAAAATTATAAGCCGCGTTCCCGCAGCTGATGAAACTCTTGCACAGGTCGGGTTTGTTATGCAGTGCCCGAAGTGTTTGTACAGAGCCGAGCAGAAGGGAAGTCTTCTTCCCTCAACACATGTCTGTCCTTACTGCGGCAGCGAAACAAAACCGATAGGTCCTATGTGGATGGGAAAACTCCAGGGAGATGGAGTTATTGACAAGATGCTTTCCGAACTTGAATCCTCAGAGTTCGGAACAAAATTGAGCCTGATACCTGTTCGTATTATGATTATCATATTATAGCGAAAGCTTTGAAGATGTCGCCTCCAAATATGACTGAAATGATTGACGGGCTGAACAGTTTGGGATATTATACTGCAAGAACGCATTTCTGTCTGACGGGAATTAAAACAGCCGCACCGCTTGATGTTATAGAAAAATGGATTTCTGACTGGAACGAAGGGAAATAAAAAAAATCAGAAGTTGAAATTCTTCTGAACTATTTTAATCGCACAGAAATCTCCGCACATTGTGCAGGCGTCCGTGTCTGCAGGCATACGCGAATTTCTTATGCATCTTGCTTTTTCCGGATTCATCGCAGCAGCGTACTGTCTTTCCCAATCCAAATCACGTCTTGCATGTCCCATTTCCAAATCAGCCGCTCTTGTCTTCGGGAGTTTTACCATATCACCGACGTGTGCGGCAATTCTTGAACTCATAACTCCTTCATAGACCTCTTCCGGAGTTGGAAGAGCCAGATGTTCTGCGGGCGTTACGTAGCAGATAAAATCAGCTCCGGCAGCCGATGAAACAGACGCACCGATTGCTGCAACGCGGTCATCATATCCGGGAGCAATATCTGTTACAAGCGGACCTAACATATAAAACGGTTTGTCGTTTGTAACACGCTTCTCAAGTTTTACGTTTGCTTCAATCTCATCAAGAGGAATGTGTCCCGGACCTTCCATAATACACTGTACACCGAACTCATGAGCTTTGTCTGCGAGTTCTGCGTTGATTAAAAGTTCCTGAATTGCCGCCCTGTCCGTTGCGTCATGACATGCTCCGGCTCTCATACCGTTTCCGAATGAAAGTGTGACTTCGTGTTCCTTGAGAATCTCAAGAAGATAGTCGAATCTTCTGTAAAGAGGATTCTCCTGTTCATTGTGAAGCATCCATGCGGTCATAAATGCCCCTCCTCTTGAAACAAGCCCGCCGTGTCTTCCCTGATTTTTCAGTCTCTTCACTGTTTCATAGTTGATTCCGGTGTGAATCGCCATGAAGTTTGTTCCGAGTTTTGCCTGCTGTTCGGTTATTCTGAATAAATCATCCTCATCCATGAAGACAACTCCGCCTTTTTTGCGAGCCGCTTCGATAAATGCCTGATAAAGAGGGACTGAACCCACGGATAATTTTGTCTGTTCACAAACTCTTCTGCGTATATCCAAGAAGTCTCCGCCGGTTGAAAGTTCCATAAGCGAGTCCGCTCCCGCAAGTTCTGCCTGACGAGCTTTTTCAAGTTCCTGCTCTACATCAACAATATCTGATGATGTTCCAATAGATGCGTTGACTTTGGTGCGAAGTCCGGTTCCAATACCGCAAAGTTTTACTTTTCGGTAAGGGCTCATATTTATTACAATGTGACCTTCTGCAATTCCTCTGCGGATGAAGTCTTCTGTTACTCCTTCATCTTTTGCAACGACTTTCATCTCTTCTGTTATGATGCCGCGCTTTGCGTCTTCAACAATAGTCATTGGTTATTAAATCGTTATTGTATTATATTAAATATTATGATTAATCACATTATTAACAAAATTATTTGTTAATTTATCAAGTAAATATTAATGATTTTTCAGTTTTTATTAAATATTTCTGGCGAAGCGGACAAGTATTGTTTAGCTGAATTAAACTTGAGATTGGGTGCGGACAAATTATTTTGATTAGGAGTT
>JAUNXW010000186.1 GCA_030539595.1 Methanocorpusculum sp.
TAGGTAATTTATATTATCTAATCTATAATAAACATTTGGGATTAAAAAAAATTATAAAAGTCTCTCGATTCTGTCAAGAGCCTCTGCAAGCTGTTCCATTGAAGCGGCATAAGAAATTCTTATCCAGCCGGGCGCTCCGAATGCGTAGCCGGGTGTTGCCGCAACATGACCTTCCTCAAGCCATTTTGTCGCAACAGCTCCGTCATCTCCTCCGCAGTTGATGAACGCATAGAACGCTCCTTCTGCGGGTGCAGTCTTAAGTCCCATTGAAGCAAGCCGACCGATTACAAATTTCTTCCTTGCCTCAAACTGCTTTCTCATATCCTCAACACAGGACTGATCTCCGGTAAGAGCCGCAACACCGCCCCACTGAGCAAAAGAAGTCACGTTTCCGACAGAATGCTGCATTACCTTATCCATATACGACATAATCTCTTTGGGTGCTGCCGCGTATCCGAGACGCCAGCCTGTCATAGCATAAGCTTTAGAAAATCCATTGATAGTTACAGTCCTCTCAGACATATCCGGAAGCGAGCCTATTGAAACATGTTCTTTTCCGTAGACGAGTTTTTCGTAAATCTCATCGGACATACAGTATAAATTATGGTCAATGCAGGCATCGGCAAGAATCCTAAGCGAAGAACGTGCAAGAACAGAACCTGTAGGATTTGACGGAGAGTTTACAATAATCATCTTCGTCTTATCGGTGATTAATTCAAGCAGCCCCTCATCTACCTGAAAATTATCGTTCAGATGGTAATGAACGGGTTTTCCGCGTGCAATTTGAACACACGGGTCATAAGAAACCCACGCAGGATCAAGAATAATTACCTCATCGCCAGGATTTAAGCAGGCGGTCATTGTAATTCTTATAGCATCCTTAGCCCCGCTCGTACATAAAATCTGATTCTGCTCAACAGGTATCTTATTTTCTTTGTTGAGTTTTTCAGCTATAGCTTTTGTTAATTCAGGGATACCGCGCGAGGGAGCGTAGTGTGTTTCGCCGCGGTTTAAAGCATCAATCGCGGCTTTTGTGATGTGCGCAGGAGTGTTAAAATCAGGTTCTCCGACAGCAAGACTGATTACGTCAATTCCTGCGGCTTTCATCTCCTTTGACTTATTATTCATAGCCATAGTTGCAGACGGAGGGACTGCGGCTATGTTTTGTGAAAGTTGCAACATAGTTATATGTCTGTTTTTTTATGTATTTAGGAGTTAAGGAGTCTGCGAAGTATTATACGTTTAACAAACGTAATTCAAATTACATAATGCCTGACAAATCCGAGTTAAGAATACAGCTCAAAGCAAAGCGTGAAGAAATTCCGCTCGGCGCAAGACGCGAAAAAAGTTATCACATAACCAAGCATCTTGAAAAACTTCTTGATGACTACAAAGTAGTCCTTGCCTACGTCGCAAAAGAGCCTGAGGTTGAAACTATGGTAATCATCAACCATCTGCTTGAAAATGGGAAAAAAGTCATCGTCCCGATAATTCAGAAAGAAACAAAGACGCTGAGGTTTTCTTATCTTGAGTCAATTGCGGAACTTGAGCCGGGAACATTTAAAGTTCCAGAACCTCATACGTATGAAAAACCCGCAGACCCGAATACTATAGAAGTCGCAATTCTTCCCGTTGTCGGATTTGACAAACACGGAAACAGGCTCGGCTACGGTGCGGGTTATTACGACAGATTTCTTGAAAAATTTCCAAACCTTCTGAAAATCGGAATTGCTTTCGCCTGTCAGGAAGCAGATTTGATTCCCGTTGAGCCGTTCGACGCAAAAATGGATTATGTGGTAACGGAAGGCGGAGTAATTATCTGTGATTCGTAGACAATAATTGGGACAAATTAAATATAGATAAAACAAAGAGTAATTATATGGATAAATCCCTGAGGAACAAAATAACAATATCTGCTGTGATAGTGATTCTTGCGGCGATGATTTGTGCATCGGGCTGTGTGGGTGTGTTTAATCCCACGCCCAAAGAGGTCAGAATTCACGATAACATTATCAGCGTTGATTCGAACTATATCTCAGACAGCCTTATCTGGACACTTTGTTTAAGTCCGGACACATACTGCAACGAAATGTTTGATGCGGTCGAAAAGTATCTACCGTCTGAAAATTCAGTGATTGAAGTCGGTGCGGGAATAGGGGCTGTAACCGCGTTCGTCAATGACCGCCTGATAATTTCATCCAACCACATTGCTGTTGAGCCGAATATTTATCTGATTCCGTGCCTTGAAAAGACTAAGGAGATTAACGGTCTCGGATGTGTGTTTGTTCAGAAGGCTGTTGCTTACGGATCAGATACTGTTCAGATATCCGTTAATTCAAATATTATCAACAACGAAATTGTCAAAAACTCCAACAACATTATCGAGACAATTAAAGTCAATACGACTACGCTTCAGCAGCTTGCGGAGTCTTCAATGATTTCCGATAAAAACAATCTTACGGTTATTATTGATGTTGGAGGATATGAGCACACAATTGTTCAGCGCGAGAATGCATTCATAAGGGACAATGTAAAAACCATGATTGTGTCTGTTCAGACAGATAATAAAAATACACCTGAGACATTTGGATATATTATGAACAATCTCGGCTTTAAAACTGAAAGTAATGTCTATGACGAATCGGCAAACTGCAATGTCATGGTCTTCGTGAAAGAGTAATTTTAAAACATCAACATTTTTTTTATAATGTGATTCTTAGAGCTTATCCAATCGTGAAAAAATCCGTTGGACA
>JAUNXW010000187.1 GCA_030539595.1 Methanocorpusculum sp.
CCAAGAATATCATACAGGGATTTGGAGTTGAGTTTCTTCATATGTACATATATCTGACGAGTGAAATAATTTCTGGATAGTACAATTCTTGCAGATTGGGCAATCTATATCCTCTCTCGAACCAATATATTTATAATCATAAATGTCCCTTAAAAAAGACTCCGCAGTTTCTCCGGCAATAGCGGTAATACTCATAATAATGCTCACGATAGTGATAGTTGCTGTTTTTGCCGTTGCGGTAATCGGTTTTGGAAGCGGGGTTAACTCGGGAAAAGTTGTTGGGGTAACTGTTGATTCTTATTCTTCTGCAGATGACTGCGGGATTAATGCAAAAATTTGGGGCGGAAAAGATATAGACAGCCTTGTAAGCATAAAAGCATATCTTGGGGATTATCCTCTTTATGTTCAGGGAACATTAGCCGACACAGAAATTTACAATCTGGGAGTTGGCGGTTCATATAAATTTTCTCTGAAAACAACAGAGAGCGACTGTTATTACTATAAGCAGAATGTTAAGCTGAATATTGTCGGAACAAATATGATAGACGCTTCTGTTATAGGAACTCGGGACGTAAATATTGTCGGCAAATTTTCAGACGGGACAGAATCCGTAATTTATACCGGTCGTGTATCCGCTCCGTCAAACAGCGGTTCTGCAGGAATATTTTTACAGGAAGGCAATATTAGGGTAACGGGATATGCTTTAACGGGAAATTGGTTAGGTCACGGTCTGCTTATAGAATCGCTTAACGGAAACAATCTTAAAAATAAAATTTCAGTGGAGTCATGTTCTCTCAAGTCAGGAACAACCACTTATAAGAAAGGAGATCTCTTTGGAGGAACTAACGAATATACGAGGAACGGCAAAACATATTATGCTCTGCCGATAAATGTTGACAATAATAATGCATGGACTGATATTTATCCGTTCAGCATGGGCAACGACAACAGCGGTAAGAAAATCAATGAACTTACAGGTACAGTTACTCTCATAATTAACGGCGTTAATTATGATATTCAGGTAACTATCCCTCCAAGAAATAATATAATGCCGGAAGATGATTCTTATCTGAAAGAGTTGACTGTTGATGAAAACGCTGATAAAATAAAACTGACGCTGAATGAACTGCCGAAAAACAGCAGAAACAGGTATGTAGCATATGTAAGATATCCTGACGGCTCAATCGAAAGAATATCAAATAAAATCAATGACGATCTTAAAACTGTTATAAAAGGCGGTCTGGAAATTAAGACTGAAAAACTGCCGAGCTCAGCTGTTCTGGAAGTCTACGGTCTTGGAGATTTACTCAGCGGTAATAACAACGGCGCGTGGTATCTTGTCGGCAAAAAAATCCTCTCCTGAATTATTTTTTTGAAACGGGAACAGTCTCTTCAAGAACTTTTTTAATAACAAACTCAGCAAACAAATCGTTTGCTACAAAAAGCCCTTCCGCAGCATCTCCTTCTTCAAGCAGGAGTAAAGTCTCGCGGCGGTTTGCATAAATTACCACCCGCATCAAAAAAGCATCACCCTCGCTGAAAAGCATATTTCCCAAAAGAAGTTCGTTCATATCTTTTCCGCCGAGATAACATTTTACGTTGGAATTTTTCGCAAACTGTTCGTTTGTTACAACTATGTACAACGGAAGTTTCTTCTGCAAATCCAGAAGTTCTTTTTCGTACATCTGAATAAACAGCGGCGAATTGCAGAGAATCACCATCTCGGTTTTCGCACGTTGAAACATAAGGCTCACCTGTCTTGTAATAGCCCGCTCATCTTTAAGAGCTGTCTTTTTTAAAAGTTCTCTGCTGTTGTGTTCGCTCTCAAGTCTTGTCAGGCAGTCGCGCATTTTTTCAATGGATGCGAGTTTCTCTCTTGTGATTTTTTCAAGCGTCAAAGAGAGATCTTCCGCTCTGAACCAGACAGGACTTTTTCCGTAAGCGTTGACAAATCCTTTTTTCTTGAGCGAATTAAGAGTTTCGTAAACTCTTCCGCGGGGGATATTTGTGATGTTATGAATCTCTGTTGCGCTTGCCAATCTTGCGGAAAAGAGCGTGGAATAGACTTTTGCTTCATATTCTGTCATTCCCACGGATTTCAGTTCGTCAAGATGAGGGTATTGGTTCATAACAGTCTCCTGAAATAGAATTGGTCTGTGATGAAATAAAGATTCTGAATGTTCAGGAGCAATTTTATTATAAGCTATGCGGACGTAATTACAAATTGTTATGAAGAATTATTTTGATTTAACGGGGAAGGTCGCTGTGATTACAGGCGCATCTTCAGGTCTCGGCGTTCAGATGGCTAAGGCTCTTGCAAATCAGGGTGCAAATATTGCTGTGCTTGCCAGAAGAAAGGAAAAGATTGAGGCTGTGGCAAAGGAGATTGAGAAACTCGGTGTTAAGGCAATTGCGGTTCAGTGCGATGTCACGAATACCGAGATGATTAATGCTGCCCGCGATGAGATTTATGCGAAGTTAGGTCGTGCAGATATTATTGTTAACAGTGCGGGAACGGGTGGAATTACTCCGACCGTTGATGTTACGGATGCTCAGCTTGATCAGGAGATTCAGATTGATCTTGTGGGAACGTTTAAGATGGCTCGTGCGTTTGCTCCGGGTATGATTAAGAACGGGTTCGGCAGAATTATTAATATTGCTTCGATGTACGGTCTTGTGGGTAATATGGCAGCCCCGTCAGCTCCTTATCACGCTGCAAAGGGTGCGGTTGTTAATCTTAC
>JAUNXW010000188.1 GCA_030539595.1 Methanocorpusculum sp.
GGGGATAAGTGCGAGCACTGCTGCAGATATTACAACTATGGGGGTGTAGTATCTCGCAAATTTCGTGATGAAGTTTTCGGCTTTTGATTTTTTATTGGATGCGTTTTCCACGAGTTCAAGAATTTTTGAGACGGTGGATTCGCCAAACTCTTTCTCGACTTTTATTTTGAGAAGCCCGCTTAAATTTACACACCCGCTTATTACGCTGTCACCTTTGGCGACAGCTCTCGGTAAGGATTCTCCAGTGAGTGCTGAGGTGTTGAGTTCTGAATTTCCTTCAAGAACAACTCCGTCGAGAGGGATTTTTTCTCCGGCTTTAACGAGAATCGTTTCACCGATTTTAACATCTTCCGGGCTTACTGTTAAGATGTCAGCCCCGCGCTCAACGTTTGCGTAGTCAGGGCTGATGTCCATTAACTCGGCGATGGATTTTCTCGAGCGGTTGACCGCAAAATCTTCGAAGAGTTCTCCTACCTTATAGAATAACATCACAGCGACGGCTTCGGGAAATTCTCCCAAAGCGAGAGCTCCTATAGTTGCTATTCCCATCAGGAAATTTTCGTCCAGAACGTGTCCGCGGAAAATATTTCTGAGTGCGTGATAGAGGACGTCGTATCCTGCAATTATGTATGAGGCAAGAAAAATTATTGTTGAGGCTGTTTCGTTTGGAATTAAAACAGCCGCGAGTAATAAAATTCCGGATACGATTATACGCGCGAGTTCGGTTTTCTGATTTTTGGTTAAGCTGATTTTCATTTTATAATCTTGCAGTCCGGTTCAATTTTTGAGATTGCCTTTTCGATTTTTTCTATTACCGTGCTTACGTTTGAACGGTCATTTATTTCTACGATTAATTTCTGGGTCATGAAGTTTACCGATGCGGATTCTATTCCGCTGATTTTTGCGATTGAGTTTTCCATGAGTGATGCGCAGTGGGCGCAGTCGAGGTCTTGTAATTTGAATGATTTTTTCATATAGGTTACCTTTGGTTACTTAGTGTTGGTTTTATTATGATATAAACCAAAGAGTAACTCTAAAGAGAGGAGATTACTTTGGAGATACCGGTTCATTCGTCAGTTTGTTTTTGTCCGCTTCACGGAATTTTGGATACCATCAGCAAGAAATGGGCTTTGATGGTTATTGCGGTTGTAGGAAATTCAGGCTCGATGGGGTTTAATGAGATTAAAAAATATCTGAGCGGAATCAGTTCTAAAACTTTGTCGGCAACGCTGAAAGAGCTTGAGGATAAGGAACTTCTTGTGAGAAATGTGATTGATACAACTCCTCCTACAGTTAGATATTCTCTGACTGATTCAGGGGGTGAGCTTCGCGGACTTTTGATTCCTTTGCTTGAGTGGGTTATGAAGAAAGGCGGGCACGAGGAGGAGGGTTGTCCTATTCATGTGCACGATAAGAAGGTGAATGAGGATATTTTTGAGGAGAGAGATGGGTGATTTTTATTTCGTTTTTTGCCGAATCGTTAATTGTCGATGAATTTTTTTGCTGCGCGTTTTTTTGCTGCTCCGCGCAGTGATTTTCATCTCCCTGAGACTGATTTTATAGCAGCTCGAAGTTAGTTTTCCTATGTATTTTTTTGAAGGTTTTTTGTAGGCATTGGAATCTGTTTTAATTTTCGAATTAGTGATTTGGATTTTTTGATTGATTATTTTGAGTATTCATCGATTTTTTAACTTTTCAGAAAAATCGATTCCAATCCTAATTTAGGAGGAATCAATCACACATGAAAATGAACAAAACGATTATTGCCGTTCTCGCAGTATTCCTTGTACTGGCAGCATTTGTCGGTGCAACATCTGCAGCACAGGTAATATATCCATACACTGAAGTCAAGGACCTTGCAGGCGGTAAAGCAATTTACCTCTTAGAAGATCCGACCAAAGTTATCATAGCAAATGCATCTGGTTTCATTATGACCAGTGATTTCACAAAAGGTATCTACAAGTTAGTATCTGCATCATCCGGTAGTGAGAACAAAGAGTACTACTTAACTAACCCTGATGCAACAATTAAAATCTATCTTACTGGCACCACATCAAGTGTAGTCGGCAAGACTGTTTCGACATCATCAGGTCTTGATTTTATTGTAATACCCACAAGAAATGCTGAAGTCGATAACTTTACAAAAGCAGCATCGTCCTTATGGTTTACCACCCCTGATGGAGGAAAGACCTCATACTTTGGATTAGCAGATTCGAAATACAGCAGTCCTACTGATTATACAAAATTAGGATACTGGGAAGCAACTAACAGATTCACTGTTCCGTCAATCGCAAAGACAGATGCAACACCTGGTACATGGTCCGTTCAGTTAAAGTACAATGCTAAAGCTATTGCTGGAGCAGACAGTACTAAGATTGGAACTACTTCCGTAACTGCATACAAATTTACAATTGCAACCACAACTGACAGCATCACTGCAAACAAAGACTCAATCACACGCGGAAACTCTGTATTAGTCACAGTTTCAGGTACACCTGACAACTTTGCGATTGTTGATATAAACAAAGATGGTTTCTATCTTGTACCTGGACAGTCTTCAGTACAATACTTAGCTAACTATACATTAGGTTCATCATACAATGACACAATTACTACTCTCCTTAACGACAGTAAAGTTGATGTAGCATATGATTATAATAACTGGACTAACTTCTCAGCCAACCAGATAATTGTAAAGATTGGATCATCTGGCTCGACAACATTC
>JAUNXW010000048.1 GCA_030539595.1 Methanocorpusculum sp.
GAATTAAAAGTTGCCCCAAGAGTATTCAACACAAAAGCCTGCTGGATAACATTCGATGAAAATGCGCCGCTTACACCGCAAAATATTGCAGGCTCACTTCACGGAACAGAACACGCATTGATTGCTGCTATGCCGGTTTATGTATTATCCGACCGTTCAGACATCGGAGGAGTTTCAACTCCAATGCATTTTGATACAGCAGCTCCGACAATTTTTATTTACGACGGAGTTGCCGGTGGAATTGGATTGTCTGAAAAAGCCGCGGAGATTTTTCCAAAGATTATCTCGCTTGCTGAAAAAATGGTTTCCGAGTGTGAATGCGAAAACGGATGTCCTTCATGTATTCAGTCGCCAAAGTGCGGGAACAATAATCAGTTCCTTGATAAACAGGGAACAAAAGTTCTTCTTGAGTGGCTAAAAAAAGAGAGTGCTTAAAAATTTAGATGAAGGTAAGGTTGAAGAAGAAACTGTTTGCTGTTCCCTCTTCCCATGACCTCTTGTATTCTGCACCGAAGGTGTATGTTCCTGCTTTTTCTGCTGTGACATACCACTTATATGTTCCTCCGACACCAACCATACCCTCTTCGTGTTCATCGACAATGTAATTTTCTTTGACAAGTCTTACATCAGATTTTGAAGAAACTTTCCATTCATATCCTGTTGTTGGGTTTCCTGCTGTAATAATTTCTACATTGTCACCGACAGAGGGGTTAACATTTCCGTCAAACCTCACAATCATAATTGGATCAGGTGAAGCAGTGTGTCCATCAATATCATTTACAACAATCGTCTGCGTGAATGTGTAAAGCGGAGCATTATCCTCCCAAGAACGTTTGTAGACTGCGGTGAATGTGTATGTTCCTGCTTTTTCTGCAGAAATTATGTAAGTCTGCGCTCCGCCTGCTCCGTCGAGATTTTCTGAGTTTTCTCTTTGTGCATAATGTTCTTCAACAGTTAAACCATCGCTTGAAGTAATTTCCCAATTATATCCTGTTGTCGGATTTGACGGTAAGATAAACTGAATTTTATCATTTGCATAAATGTTCGATGTCTGTTTTTCAACGGACACTGTAAGCACAGGGGCTTTTATTTTAGTGTTATTGGTTTGGTTTTCATCATGCGGAGTAATACATCCGGCAATTAACACAGCGGATGCGATTATCAGCGCACCGATTAAGAGAATTGTAATTTTTCTCATATATAGTAATTAGAATGGATTATATAAGTAATTTCAGTAAACTGTGAAAAAAGTTGTAGTTATCAAAGAGTTATTTGGTTGCTCTCCATGTAACATTGCGGTTGACAAAGAAATTCCATATAAACGCTACAAGTATTCCAATGATATTTGCAGCAATATACCATAGTCCAACTAAATCTGTGAATATAAATAATACACCCATATTGATTAAAGTGCCGCATATTGATATAACTTGATAAGATAAAAATCTCTTCCACTTTCTTGAAAATTTATTATTTGAACCTCCTTTAAATGTCCAGAAATCATTCAAGATGAAATTGGTAATGATTGATGCTTCAATTGCAAAAAATGATGAGATTAAATAATATAAATGTGCCCATTCTGTAAATGCAAATAAAACAGCAGTATTTACAAATATTCCGGAAAGACCGACAATCCCGAATTTCAATATCTTCATCCATTCTTTCCACACCTTTGTATCGTGATGAGTGAATGCAAACAATCCAATATTAATACACTGACTGATGTAATCAGTCATCGTTGATATTTTTAATTTACTCTCACCAACCTCCCTATCCTTAAATGTAAACGGAATTTCTTTAAATGATTCCCATTTACCTTTACCGAGAACTTCCATAAGTATTTTGTAGCCTCTTGGTTTCAGTTCTGAGTTTTTTACGACATCGCGTTTTATTGCAAAAAATCCGCTGACCGGGTCGGTTACATCTGGAAACAGAACTCTGCCCAAACCTGTGGCACCAAGAGAAATAACTCTACGTTTCAGCGGCCAATTTTGAATATCTCCGCCTTTTGTATATCTGCTCCCTATGCAGACATCATATTTTTCATCTTCAATAGCATAGTAAAACTGCGGAATTAAATTCACCGGATGAGAAAAGTCAGCATCAATTACCTGAATAATATCAGACTGTGCTTTGAAAAAACCCTCAACAACAGATTGTGACAAACCATGATCTTCAAGTCTGACAATCAGATTCAGATTAGAATATGATTTTTGAAGATTTTTCACAGCATCTATTGTCCCGTCTTTTGAATTGTCATCAACTACAAGAATTTCCCCATCTATTTCACTTTTGTTTAAAACTGAGAGTACTGCTTTAATTATATTCTCAATGTTTGCAATTTCGTTATATGTTGGAATAATGACTGTAAATGAATAGTTATTCAATTTGAATCATCTCACTTTGACATGAATACATATATTCCTGTATTCTGACCAATGAAATTCGTGTTTGTGTTAAGCCATTCCAATGCATCTCCATTGGGATTTGCGGCAGAGATGTCTCCGGTTACAATATAATATACTGGTGCATCACCGCGTTCTTTTTCTAATTCATCCAATTCAGCACCGGTTGTAATATATTTCTCAATTGTTCTGTCGGTTGAATTATCATAATAATAGTCAAATGCAAGACTCATATATGAAGGCATAACTGCGACATAATCTCCATCATTTGTTTCGTCAGAGATTATTTTTGACATTCCCCTCCAGTCCTCTTTGGAATAACTGGTATAATACGATGAAAGATATGGGATACTTACGAGGCATAACAGAACCAACACTACAACTGCAACTTTTTTGTAATCTATCTCTTTTGGTATAAAACAAAATGCAGAAGCTATTGCTGTAAAGAAAAATGGTAGTATATAAATAAGATATCTTGGGCTCATAGGCATTTTGAATGCAAGGATAATGCTGACTATAAATGGTAAAATCAACGATAATATCAGCAGATAAGAATAGTTTCTTTTATCTTTATTTTTGAAGAGATAAGCTATACCGGCAATCGCAAGTATTGAAAATATTACCGTAAGATATATTTCACTGCCTGATATGAGAACAAGAGTATTTGTAAATACATCTATGCCCGAAAGACCCCATGTAGGATTACCTGATGTTCTTACAAAGAATAATCCGATTGTAACTATTATCAGCGGCAGTGAAACTACAATAAATGAAATCAGACTTATTGCAATCGGAACTGCTGATTTTATGTTTTTTACAAACTCTTTACGCTTAACAATTATTGCATGCAGAATTAATATTCCAACCCCAACAAAAACATAAAAGTGAGTCCAAAATGCAAGAGAGGAGAATACTCCGAATAATATCCAAAATTTAAGTCCTTCCGATTTTAGCGCAATCAAATAAAACAGAACTGCAATTGAGAAGAAAAACAGCATTGTTGTATATGCTCTTGCATCCTGTGAATAAAATATGTGGAACGAGGAAAATGTAATTAGTCCGGCAGTTATTATTCCGCATATGCGTCCGCTGATTTCTCTCCCTATAAAATAAAAAACAGGGATTGTTAGAGCGCCAAATAATGCAGGCAGGAATCTAAGAATAACTTCACTGCTGCCAAAGGCAAGCATAAAGTGTTCAAACCAGTAAAACAGAGGAGGATTGAATTCCCCACCTGCTGTTGATTCCCATATTCCGGATAATGACTTTTGAGCAAAATCAAGACTTGCTCCTTCATCCAGCCAGATAGAGTTGAAACCGAGATTAACAAATCTTAGAACAATCCCAATTAATGTCAATGCAATTAACATCCATGCGTACGGATTATATCTGATTACATTTTTGATGTTTGCAAAATTTATATCTTTAAAAGACTGAATCTGATATTGTTCTTCTGCGGGTATAGATATGATTTTTTTACCACTGCTTTTTTTCACTTTGTATTTTGCCCCATTGAATTCATTATTAATTCTGTTTTAAAAATATATAAATAGAGTTCTCTGTTTGAAATAATATCTGGAGTTTGTCCAATTGTGATGTACTCGAAGATTAGAAATCACTGAACAACAATTATTCACGGATTAATTTATATCATAGAATTTGCTATTGTACAACCTCATCTGGAGGTTGCCCAATCACGTATTAAATCCCTTTAAAACCTCAACAAACAAACAGCACAAATTTCTATCCTTATCAACCAGACTATTCTCCTCCATACACTCATTGCAAATACTTAATCAATTCAAAACACCAACAATTCTACATGAAAATTCTCTTTGTGATTGCCTCATACAGATTCATGGATCGTGAATACACCATTCCAAAGAACGCTCTTTTAGAAAAAGGTGCAGAGTGTATAACCGCATCCACAGTAAAAGGCACTTGTTACGGCATGCACGGCGAACTTGTCGAATCGGACTTAACTATAGACGAAGTCAATGCGGATGATTATGACGGAATAATTATCGCAGGTGGAATCGGATGCCAGGACGAACTCTGGAGAAACGAAAAACTCATCGATATCGTAAATAAAATAGGAACAAAAGGAAAACTCGCAGCAGCTATTTGCCTTGCTCCAATGATTTTAGGAGAAGCAGGACTGCTTGCTGGCAAAAAAGCAACAACATTCGATACCCCCGCATGTCACCGCGTCTTAGAACTTGATAAGGCAACTGTTGTTTCAGACAACGTAGTCCGCGACGGAAACATCGTCACCGCAAAAGGACCGTTTGACGCAGAAGAATTTACAAAAGAAATACTCAACGTATTATACTGAAAAGCATGGACTCATCACAGGAGACAACCAAAAACATCTCTGTCGCAATGGAGCTGTTTAACTCCGGCAAATACAGCGAAGTAATAAATTTTGCATCCGGCACAAGCGATTCGGCTCTTCTACTTCTTGCCGCAAGAAGCTACACGCAGACAGGTCAGTACGACACAGCCGAGTATCTCTTAAAAGATTTAATCCGGCAGATGCCCAACTCCTCATATCTCCATGGATACCTCGCGAAAGTCTATGAAAAAACAGGAAGCGAAAAAGCCGAAAAAGAATACGCCGCAGCACTCGCTCTTGACTCAGAAAACAGACTTGCCATCGCAGGATATGCAGAAGTTCTGCTTTCCAAAAATGACCTCCGCGGAGCAATCCCTCTTCTTAGGGCTCTCGTCAGAATCGAAAACAACGACAGCGACATAAGAAAACTGATGCAGATATTGACAAGCGTCGGAGAACCTGCAGAAGCGATAACCCTTCACCTCCAGAATTTCGGAGAAAACTCTTACTCCAAAGAATATCTTGAAGCACTCATCGAATCAAAAGAATATCAGAAAGCGCTTAATATTGCCCTGACCGCATGGAATACAACAAAAGACACAGCATATCTCAGACTTGATTTAGAAGCGCTCGCATCCTTAGACCCAAAAGCCGCCGAAAGCGCTTATCGTTCTGCTTTAGACAGTTTTGAAGAAGAAAATCTTGACGATGAAAACGTCAGTTCAATCAGATTCTCATACATCCTCTTGGAAAAACTTCTCGAAAACTTTGACGCGGCAAAATACGAACTTGACATCTTAACCAAAACAAACGATGACCCTGTTTACAAACTTCTCGACGCAGAACTTGAATCAAAAATGGGGAACGGAGAAAAGGCAAACAAAATCTACAGATGTCTCATAGATTCGGTCTGCAGCGCTGACGAAGTTGATTATGCTTCCGCAGAACTTGTAATTGACCGCTTTGTAAACTTCCTCGGATTTGTCAGAACAAAAGAAGAAGTTGCGGGAATCATCAGCGTGATTCTTTCCAAATATCCGGTATCGGTCTGTCTTTCAAAAATCGCCAGAGCTTACGAAGAAGCCGATTCATCAACTCAGGCAAAAGACTGGTATTACAGAGCATATCGCGCAGATTTCGTCCGCGGAGGAATTGCATACGCAAAATATCTGCGCAGAACCCATCAAGACAGGGAATGCGAAACGGTCATCAGATACATCTTAATGAACGCTTCAAAAATGGAAGACATTGAGTATGCCTCAAAATGTGTTCTGAACTGCGACGAAGAAATCTACAAACTGTCAAAAGCTCGCGACATGGTTTTGAAAAAACTTGCCTCAGTCTCTGACAGCCTTTCATCAGTCGGTCGCGAGATGCTTTCTGCAGGCTACTTATATTCAGCCATGGACTCTTTTGAGTGTCAGGACTATGAAGGATGTAAATGGTACTGCCTTGCTGGAATTGATGTTCTGCCGTGTTATCCTGAAAAAATCAGCGTGAATGATTTTATGGACGTTCTTTCCCGTGCGAAAGGAAGAGCACTTGTAGAAAGACCTGTTTTGCTTGACAAAGCAGCTGCCGAACTTCAGATAATAGACGACGGTGAGGCTGAAGAAATTCTTCCAGACCTTGACGAGCGCGAGAAAAAAGCTGTTGAATTCTTAAAAGAACACCGCGAGGCAACCGAAATGGACTTGCGGGCGATTCTTGAAACAAGACGCGTAGCCGGAATCATCAACGGAATTATGGATAAAACTTCGTCTGTGGGAATTTTGTTAATCGAAAAACGTGGTGTCGGAGAAAGAGGTGAGATTTACGGCTATATCGGCAAGTAATTCACGTGACGAAAGAAAACTTGAAAGCGTTGCAATAATAAATTCACTCAGACGCGGAACAGTCCCGCGCAGCGGATTATCGCGGCTTGCAGTGGGTCTTGGTACAGAAGAAAAGGTCATCACCTCTCAGCTGAATTTTGTTGCCGCAAACCACGCCGACTGTAAATTTGTTCGGGGTGAATACGGTTCGGGAAAAACATTTCTTATCTCAAGAGCGGTGGAACTCGCAAGGTCTCAGAAATTTGCAACGTCGCACGTTGTGATTTCACCAGACACGCCTTTGCATAAACTTCAGACCGTTTACGCAAAAATCTGTTCGGGAATTTCAACCAACACAGAAGAACACGCACTCAAAAGTATAATCGACACTTGGATTTACGGAATTGAAGACAGACTAATCAGTACAGGAATTGATGAAAACGATGAAAAACTTGCAGAACTCACCGCAAAAGAAATTGAAGCGGTTTTAACAAGAGTGAGCGGAATAAGTTCCGGACTTGCGGCAGCTCTTCGAACATACTACACTGCAAACAACAAAGGAGATTTCGCAACAGCGCAGTCTGCAATAGGATGGATTTCCGGAGACACAACAGTCGGACGCAGTTTCAAATCACAGGCGGGAGTTAAAGGTGGAGTAACCGAAGCTGACGCACTTTTATTTTTGAAAGGGATTGTCTACGTCATAACTCAAGCAGGCTACTCCGGACTTTTAGTCACGTTCGATGAAGTTGAAACCGCTCAGGCTTTCGGTCGTCCTCAGCGTGAAAAAGGATACATCAATCTTCGCCAGATTGTTGATATGATTGATAAAAATGAACTATCGAACTGCTTTTTCCTGTTTGCCGGAACACCTGCATTTTTCGACAGCTCAAAAGGAATCCGCTCGCTTCCTCCGCTTTACGACCGTATTGGAATAATAGCAGACGACGGATTTTCAAATCCTATGCAGACACAGATTGTCTTAAAGAAATTTGATGTGGAAAAACTTCAGGAGGTTTCGCGAAAGGTGATGGAGATTTACGCAGAAGCCTACGGTGAGGTCGACAAAACAAGAGTGTCTCCGAGATTCGTCAAATCTATGATTGAAAAAGTCACGAACAGGTTCGGCGGAAGAGTGGATGTAGTCCCAAGACTGTATCTGCGTGAATTCGTAGACGTCCTTGATAAATGCGCCCTCTATCCAAACTTCACACCGATAGACAAGTATGCGTTTACGCCGGAAACCTCTCAGGAAACTCTGAACAACGAAGAAAAAGCCGTTATGGAAGTATCGTGGTGATTAAATGAAACAGTTTATTAATGAAATTAATGCTCAGACAAAGGTTGACTCGCTCTTTTTAATTAAAAGGTGCGACGTCAGAAGCAGAAAAGGTGAACAGTACGCTCATATTACTGTCGTTGACAAGACAGGAACAATTGAGGCTAAGTTTTACGGAACTGATGCGGTTCGCGCAGCACGTTCGGTAAAGAACGGAAGAGTTTACAGAATAATCGGTGTATGCGAAGCAAATCAAATCGGTGAACTCTATATTTATTCCGAGTCTAAGGACTCAACCGACGCACTTCTTGCAGGCGAAGTCACCCTCTCCTCAGGTCAGGAGATAGATTTCATCTACACGCCCGCAAATATTCTTGAGAATGCGAATGAGCTTCAAAAAATTGTTTCAACAATACAGAACACCGAACTCAGAATTTTTACAGCCTGCTGTCTTGACAACAGATTTTATGAGTGTCCGGCAGCTATCCGCCGTCACCATGAATATACGGGCGGTCTCTGCGAGCATACTCTTGAGACCGTAAAAATTGCGCTTAAGATGGTTGAGACTATCGGTAGAACAAAGATTAACCGCGACATGATTATTGCGGGTGCTGTTCTTCACGATATCGGTAAAGTCTACTGTTTTGATAAATCCGGCTACGGGTATGTTCCAAACGATACATATAATCTCATCGAACACATTACGATGGGGATTATGCATATCGATGAATACAAGTCTCTTATCTCAGAGGCTCAGCTTCTGCAACTGAGGCATATTATTCAGTCGCATCACGGTACATACGGCGACGTAATTCCATTAACGGCAGAAGCTTGGCTGGTTCACCACGCGGATTCGGCAAGTGCTTCCCTCAGAAGTGTGGTTGACGACTTAAACGAAATCCCCAACGGACAGAAAAAGAAAGGACTGCGCTCGGAAATGTTTCTGTGGAAAGCAGTCTGAGATTTATTTTTTTATTTTTATAGGAATTACGCGGTTGATTATTGTCCGTCAGTAGAATTGTTATATTGTTGGTCTTTTAAATTATATCGCGAGACACCGAAAATCACCAAAGTGCTTTTCGGTGTCTCGCCACAAAATTCAGAGGAACAACAGTACAACAACCTCAACATCAAAATAATACAACTCATAAAGCGTAACTCAAATCTTAAAAATTCTTATTCAAAAAAATTATTTTGTCTTTCTGTAGTCTTTACAGAAGAAAGTACACTTATCTTTCTTACATCTTCCATCGCAAGGGTCTAAGTGAACCATTACATTTGCACGCGGAATTTCTGCCTTGATTTCATCCTCAATCTTTTGAAGAACCGCATGAGCCTCTGTTAATTGGGTTGAGTGCGGCATCATTAAATGGAAAACCACAAATTTATCAGGACCTGCTTTCCTCGTCATAAGACTGTGAAAGTTTGTGTATTCGTTTTCGTGACGGCAGATAATCTCCTCTATTTTTTGAATCTCGTCTTTGTCAAGGCTTTCATCCATCAAATCCGCAAACGAACGTCTGATTAATACATATGCTTCGCGGAGAATAAAGATAGCCACAATTATTGCGATGACCGAATCGATGACAACAAGTCCCGTTAACTGTATAAGGAGAAGTCCCAAAAACACTCCTGCAGACGTGAGAACGTCTGTTCTTAAATGCCACGCGTCGCTTTCCAGAGCAATGGAGTCTGTTGCTTTTGCAACTTTCATAAGCCTCTGGCTTACGAAGAAGTTTAACAGAGCCGACAATCCCATGACAATCATACCCGCGTAAAGAAGGTCAATCGAAACAGGCTCTCCTCCGCGGATTAATTTTGAGACTGCTTCCCAGATAATAATTCCGGCGGCAAGCACAATCAACAGCGCTTCAATGAGACCTGAGGCGTCTTCATATTTTCCGTGACCGAAAGCGTGGTCACTGTCGGGCGGAAGAGATGACTTCCTTACCGAGAAATATGCAATTGTTGAGGCGACCAAATCCATACCCGAGTGTATTCCCTCAGATATTATACTCACAGAGCCTATGGAAAATCCTGTTATTAATTTTGAAAGGGTGAGAAATGCGTTTGAACCTATGGAAAGCCTTGCTACATTCTGCTTTTGTTTATTTTCTTCGGACAATTTTCTTCTGTATTTATTTTGGAGGTTAAAGGGTATTAGGTTAATTGAGGTTTTGATAAGAGGTATGTTTTTTGGTGTAGGAGTGTAGGTTGTGCAGGATGTTTTCCGTTCAAAAATTGTTATACGTATATGTTTTTTTTCTTAGATTATTTGCGTAAACAACCTACACAATCTACACTTCTACACAACCTACACACACTCCATGAAAGATGAGAATATAGAATTTGTATTTTGCTGACATTTAAGCGCACATCGTTGTAACGCGAAATGTATCTGCACCTTAACCGAAAACTTAGACTAAATCTTGTCCCCCGAATTTTTTACGATTGAACAGCCCATATCGAGCTTGTCCAATAGTGAATTTTATTATATAAATTAATTGGAAATAGTAATTTGTTGAGATTGAAGCGTTTTTTGTTACACCACGAAAATCACACGAAAAAATACGAAAAGCACGAAAACAAAAACATCAAATTGATCTTTAGCTTACACAGCAAAACACGAAATCTAACGAAAATCACAAAAGGCTTGCTGTTAATTATTCTTGTGATAATTATTGTAAACTTAGCAACCCTTTTGTGATTTTCGTTAAATTTCGTGTTTTGCTA
>JAUNXW010000189.1 GCA_030539595.1 Methanocorpusculum sp.
TTAATCAATAAAAATTAGTGAAGTACTTGATTAGCGGAGCGGTTAAGGCAGGAGCAATTTTTTTTTATTTGCGTTCGCGGTTTCTTTTTCTTATTAATCACAAGAAGAGCAGCAAAAATAGAGTAATCAATAATTTATCGTCTCACCTACTTAGCAAGCAGATGATTTGCGAGTTTGATAAACAGGCATTCTCCCGTTCCGAGTTCATAGAACGTATCGGCTTTTTTATCAATTTTGGCGTCAGCACGCCAGAACTTACACTCCTTTCCAATACACCTGTCATTTAATATCGGACAAATAATTCCCATTAATAGAAATAGGGATATCACCGCATAAATAAATAACGAAAATCTCCCTGTACTAACCCCCATTTATACAAAAGTGCCTTTATGACAGGTTACGGCAACTATATTTTAATACAAACTATACATGTATACATAATTATAGAGATGGAAAAGGAGAACAGACCAATGACACATCTTACACTTAAACAGAAGATAAAAGTATTCGGTATTAAAAGGGCACTTAAATACCTCGAAACCGACCCTGAAAAAAATATTCCCAAGGTTTTGAACTCGGTTGAAAAATTCGATACATCAAACTCACTCTCACAGCCGATGCCGACAATAAAAAGAGTTCTTTCTGATGAAGACGGTGTCTGGTTCAGATTCATGAAGAGTCTTTACAGCGACATAGATGTAAACGTCAGAAAAAAGATTTTCGAAAACTTCGTTGTTCACGCAGCGGTTCTTGGACGTGAAAGAAAACTCAAAATCAGCGAAGAAGAAGACTGCAACGTTCCGTGGTTCATTTTAATGGATCCGACAAGCGCCTGCAACTTAAAGTGCAAAGGATGCTGGGCTGCCGAATACGGTCATAAGATGAGCCTCACATTCGATGAGTGGGATTCAATCATTGAACAGGGAAAGGCTCTTGGAACATACTTCTATCTCTACTCCGGAGGCGAGCCGATGGTTCGCAAGAAGGACATCATCAAAATGTGCGAAAAGCACAGCGACTGTGTCTTTCTCTCCTTTACCAACGGAACTTTAATCGACGAAGAATTTGCAAACGAGATGCTTCGCGTCGGAAACTTTATTCCGGCAATTAGTGTTGAAGGCGACGAAGCAGCAACAGACGGAAGACGCGGCGACGGAGTTTACAAGAAAGTCATAAAAGCAATGGAGATTCTCAAAGCCAAAAAACTCCCGTTCGGTATCTCCTGCTGTTACACAAGCGCAAACACCGAATCTATAGGAAGCGATGAATTCATAGACGATATGATTGCGCGCGGTGCAAAATTCGCATGGTTCTTTACATACATGCCCGTCGGCGCTGACGCTGTTCCCGAACTTATCGCAACCCCTGAGCAGAGAGCTCATATGTACCATCACGTAAGACACATCCGTTCAACCAGACCGCTGTTTGCAATGGACTTTTGGAACGACGGAGAATATGTAAACGGATGCGTTGCCGGCGGCAGATTCTATCTCCACATAAACGCAAACGGTGACATCGAGCCGTGTGCATTTATTCACTACTCGGACTCAAACGTCAAGACCAAAACACTTCTTGAAGCATACAAGTCTCCGATGTTTATGCAGTATAAACAGAATCAGCCTTTCAACTGTAACCACTTAAGACCGTGTCCGTGTCTTGATAACCCGGAGAAACTTGAAGAGATGGTTGAAAAGTCAGGCGCAAAATCAACCGATATGGTTCACCCGGAAGATGTTCATGAGTTAACCGCAAAGACAAAAGTCGCAGCGGAAAAGTGGGCTGTCGTTGCCGATGAACTCTGGAAAGAAAACAGAGCGGCAAAGGCTCAGAAAGCCGAACAGAAGAAATAATCTCATATCTTTTTTATTTTTAAAAACAGAGCTATTATAACTAATAATTTTTTTGCAGTTAAAGAGAAGTATATAACCTGACGGCTCTAACATGTTTGTATGAAAAAGACAGCATTAGTTCTTTTGGCACTCGTCCTTGTCGGCGGGATTGTCGCAGCCGGTTGTATCGGCGGCGGCACAACATCAGGGAAACCTGACGGCAGCTGGGTCTTAGACTCGAACAAGAATATTACACTCATAATTGACGGCGGTTCGTTTTCAGGAAACAGCGGAGTTAACCAGTACTTCGGAAAAATAACCGCAGACAACGGAAAAATTGAGTTTGGAACAATCGGTTCGACAATGATGGCAGGTCCAGAAGACGCTATGAAAGCAGAATCGGAATATCTTGCGGCACTTGAAAATGTAACCGGATACAAAATCGTTGACGGCAAACTTGTCTTAACCGACAAGAACGGAAAAACACTCCTCACCTTCTCCAAAGCACCCGCAACACCTGTCGGAAGCTGGGTTATTGCGAACACAGACGTTACCCTTTCAATCAGCAAAGACGGTTCATTCAACGGTTATTCATACGTTAACTCCTACTTCGGAAACGCAGTAATCGGCGACGGTAAAATTGAGTTTGGAGAATTCGCTTCAACACTTATGGCAGGACCTGAAGAGGATATGAAGAAGGAAACAGAGTTCTTCGCAGCTCTTGAAAATGTAACCGGATTCAAGATTGCTGACGGCAAACTTGTCTTAACAGATAAAGACGGAAAGACTGTTCTCACATTCGAAAAAGCACCGATAAAATCAATCTCGGATTCATCTTCATGGGTAACTTCTGACGGAA
>JAUNXW010000049.1 GCA_030539595.1 Methanocorpusculum sp.
AATTATTCCGCTTCTTATGGCTGTCTTTCAGTTCCTCAACGGACCTACAGGAGTTTCCACAGAACTCTGGCTTGCAGTCACAGCAATAATATCTGTTGTTTCTCTTTACTTTGCCCTTGCTGTATCTTCTGAAAAAATCAGTCTGCCTCTTGGGAAAACACTTAAATCAGATGTTGAAACGGATTTCAAAAAAAGCGGTTCGGTTCTCGGATATCTTCTGTTCGGACTTTCCTGTGCGTCTTATGCTTTTTATTATCTTTCCGGCACAACAGAAGCCTACACAAATTATCTGGCGCTTGATTCTGTAGTGGGCTTCATGCTTATTGTTACGGGAATTCTATTGTTTGCAGTCGGTAAAATGCGTTTTACTCCCGTGATGTTTATAATAATGGGATTTGTAACAATCACTGCAACAAATCTCGGAAACCAATATGTATATGTTCCTCTTGGAATTGCTCTGATAATTCTCGGAATTATTGCACTTCTCAGAACTGAATCAAGAATTCTTCCGGCAGTTATGCTGGTTGTCTACGGTTTTACATTTGAAACTTTTTCATTAGGGCTTGGAGATATTCCGATTCTTCAGGGCGTGCTGAATTTAATTCCGTGTCTTATAGCGGTCTATCTCGCGTTTGCGGTATTTTCTCAGAGTAAGAAGCTGAAATTATTTTAAATATATTTTTTTGGGAATTTAGTTTCAGTTTTCTTTTTTGAGTGTCTGAACAGCCTGAGCAATTCCTATTTCGTCACCGTCTTCTGTGATGTATGAATTGAGGCTCATGTTCCGGGACTGAATGGGGCAACCGAAAATTCTCTGTTTGAAAGAATCCTGCATATACCTGCGGTTATTTTTGATTTGCCAACGTGAGAGGATGTCCCAAGAATCATCAAAGGCATAGAAGTAATGTTTAGTGTCTGAGTAAATAGAATCTGTCCAATCGTGATGTATTCTAAAAATTAAAACCGACAAGACAATTATCTGATTTATGAGAAAAAGAAATAAATTATTTTCTTCTGAGCACTAATACAGTCGTGCCGAGTGCTGAAATTAACCCGATTAATCCCAACGGGCTTTGAGTTTGTGTCGGGATTGCCGTCTGTGCGGGTTTTTCAGGCTCTGCATTTGTCTGCGTTGCCTTAGCTGTTTCTGTTTCAGTTACAGCGGGTGTCTGTGTTTGTGTTTCTTCTGCGACAGCGTTTCTGTCCATCACAATTTTAAATTTGCTGAACGAATCGGTAAAGCCCGTGAAGGATATGTATTCTCCGTCTGCTGAGAATTCTACTTTTAATAATTCCCATACGCCTGTATCTTTGTTTTCGTGATAGAGTTTTATCTGCTGAGCATTTATGCCGTATTTTTTGAGAAGCGAAGCGGGCAGTTTGAATTTTATCTGCGACTGACCTTCTGCTGTTTTTCCTACTGTTATGTCAAACAGATATTCATCCGCTTCGCTTTGCGGGAAATCTTCTGTTGAGTAAACGTGTAAGATTACTTGACCGCTTGAGCCTTTGGGTAATATCACAGAGCCGACAATGGGACTTGTTCCGAATTTGATTTCTATTCCGTCCGCTGTTTCTTCTCCGTTATTTTCAATAGTTCTTGTGTAGTAGGAATATTTTCCGTTTCCTGTGTTTTCAGAACTTCCGCCGTTGTTTACTGGTGCGGGCGGGTTAGATGATGTAATTGTAAATGTTCCGACAGTGAGATTATCTATTTCTGTGTAGTTTGTGCCAACCGCAAGAGTGATGTTAATTGTGTATGTTCCTATTGCTGTCGGCGGTGTAAGATTTATTGGGTAATTTGTTCCGCTGTAGTATGGACCTGTTAATGCTCCAAGTCCTTCAAGCGAGTTGTTTGTGACGTCTACGGCTAAAGGCTGACCTGTGAATACTGCTGTTGTTCTGTTTAGTGTGAAGTCTGTTGCTATCGGTGCTGCTTTGCTGATGTTCCACGCTATGCCGGAAATAGTGCCTTCATAATTTCCAATTCCCGTGACTGTTGATGTGTAGTCGCCTGCTGATGTCTTGTCAAAGTCTCCGCTAAGTGTGTAGTCTGTATCTTTAGTAATTGTGTTGCCGTTATATTTTACGTCAGGGTTTTGAGTTGTGCCGTCATAGGTTTTGTTGACTATTGTTATTCTGTCGGATGTGAGATTGTAGCAGAGTTTTAAATCTGTACCTCTTACTCCTAATTTAAAATTGACAATGGACGGATTGAGTTTGAAGTTGTCTGTTGACGGGGTTGATAGTGAACTTCCACGAACTATTGTACTCCCTGCCGAAAAACTATTATGCGTGATGTTGAGCGCACCCTTGCCCGAATTTATTGCGCCTGCAAGTGTGATGAATTTATCTGAGGCAAGAAGCACTTCGTTGTTTTCAGCGACAAGAGCGTTATTGCTCATCTCAAATATACCTTTGTTATACACCCCATATTTGTTGTTTGAGATTGTTCCGTCAGACATGATAAACGTTCTATATATGTCGATCTCTACACCGCAAAAGTTGTTGCCTATGATATTTCCACCGGACATATTGAACGTACCCTCATAAATATAAACACCTGAATTACCGTTATTTGAGATGTTTCCGCGGACATGTTAAAAGTACCGTGGTTATTCACACCTTCATCGTTTCCTGTTATGTTTCCTCCATACATGTTAATAGTGCCAGAATAATAATTATAGATACCATATCCCATAACATAAATATCATTTAAATCACCATTGCCTGTGATATTCCCGCCGAACATATTGAATGTACCTTTATTAGATACACAGTCATATGTGCAGTTTTTCAGTGTAACTCCGTCTGACATATTCAGGCAACCGTTCTGACCAATGGCAATGATTCTTGTTGATTGCAAATATGTATTATATCCGTCAAAAATCAGATGACCTGCATTTGTTTCATTTGATGTGAGATTGAGTTTTCCATTATCAATCAAAATCATTTTATCTAATGAAATTAATGTGGGAGTTGATGCACTGCAATTTATGTGAACAGTAGTCCCCTCTTCTGTTATCAGTTTGATTTCATCTGAGTTGATAAATTTCAATATTTTCGTCAGATTAACTGAATTTTTCATAATGACAGTCTTATCGTCATCACCAACGTAGGCGTTCTCACCCTGACTTGCAGTATCAACCGCTGATTCGTTCAAAGCCTTAGCAAGTGCATTTGCCGAATCAATATCAACATAAATTTGATTCACATCCTCCGCACTCACGGGTGCAACCGCAAAAGAGAAGAGAATCAGAGCGGTCAGTGCGATTAAAAATAAATTTATGAATGGTGTTTTTAGTTCATCGGAAGCTGAGGTGGGGGGGGGGATTTGTTCCAATGGAACTCACAAAACGGATTTTTTTTAATCATAATTTTCACTTATCTTGTTATTTTTGTATTAATAGGTCTTAATATTTTCTGATGATAATTGTCGGCTGCGGGAGTTTGCACTTGAGCCAAACTCTAAAAAAATTTGAGTTATCCGAGATAGAAAACTTCCAAAGTTCCAAAAGCCCTAATCTCTTTTTCGCGGACGGCTTTGATTAAATCATCCATCTTAGAATCCGGAGAAATCACAATTCTGTCATCATGCCCAAAGACCTGAAACAGAAGTTTGTCTCTTACTCCAAGACCCGGATTAGGTCCGTGCCATTTATGCTCTCCGAAATCGTTTAAACCCTGAACAGCCGGGAACGGAAATTTAGGAGCAGGTCCTTCATCAAATCCCGGAGGAACATGACCGACTGAGGGAATATTCCAGATTGTCCAGATACATTTGCTTTTTTCTTCGCCTGACTTATTTATCACAACCAGCGAAACATACTGCATATCTTTGGGCACGCCGAAGAGATTAATCTTCGGTGAAATGTTTCCGCCCGAAAACGTACTTGAAGGCGTAAGCCCTACATTGCCTAAATCAATAGTTATCGTATCCATATTTATAAATCGGCGGATAATATATTAGATTTATAGATTGAGGCAACATTTATGAAAAATCTGACAATATACACCGACGGAGCTTCAAGAGGAAATCCGGGAAACGCGGCTTCTGCATGGCTGATTCTTAACGGAACTGAGGTTTTGGAGTCTGAAGTGATTTCAGCCGGCAAAAATACCAATAACTTCGCCGAATACACGGCAATAATTTCAGCCCTGAAGTCTGCCGTGAAATTTGCAGAGCCAACCGCAAAGATAGAATTATTCTCAGACAGCGAACTTGTCATCTCACAGATGAACGGCAGATACGCGGTCAAGTCTGAAAATCTTGTGAAACTCAATGCTGAAGCAAAAACCGCCGCGAAAAAATTCGCGTCCGTTACCTTCACCCATGTCCCAAGAGAAAATCCGTACATAGGTTCATGCGACTGGCTCTGCAATCAGGCGCTTGATATGATTGAAAGCAAGCCGCCGAAAAAATCCGAACCCATTATCTGCAACCCAATAGGAATTGTTCATTCACCTTTTCTGAAAAAGGAAGACTGCCCAAAGCAGGGAAAATTTACCGACAAACTCAGCAGGGTTGAGGTTTTTGAAAAATACAGAGAAGGTCTTGAAGGTTTGTCGGCAGGAGACAAGGTGTTTATTCTCTGCTGGTTCGACAAATCGGAAAGGGACATTTTAAAAGTTCATCCGCACGGTCAAAGCGACGGAAAAATGAGAGGGGTATTTGCAACAAGAGCTCCTGTAAGACCGAATCCTATTTCTCTGACGCTTACTGAAATAGTCTCAATAGATTCCGGAATAATTACTGTCAAAGGACTTGAAGCTCTTAACAAAACACCCGTGCTTGACATAAAACCGTTTTATGCGGATACGGACAATTAAAAAATTATTTTTTATCGAGAATTGAATAAACTTTTTTCAGCACGTCTTTGATGACCTCAACGGAATTGGAAAACGCTTTGACTTCATCGTCTGCCATCCAGACGGCTATAGGAAAAACTCCGCCGCGTGTGACACGTGTCGGAACACTTATACAAATTCCTTCCTGACCGACAATATCCCATCTAATCTGCGTTGAAACAGTAAGCATACGGTTTTCATCCTCAACAATGGTCTTAATCAGTGTCGCTATTGCGTCTCCGGGTCCGTAAACCGTTGAACCTTTTGACTGAATTATATATGTCCCGCTGTTTTTCACACGCTCAATCATTTCTTCGCGCGGAACTTTTGCAGCGCCGAGAAGATTGTCAATCTGAATTCCTCCAATAGTTGTTGCAGACCACATAGGAACCATACTGTCTCCATGCTCGCCTATGATTCTCGTGTGGACTTCACTCACATGGACATTGAAAAATTCGGCAAGACAGGCTTTAAGTCTCATTGAATCAAGATGAGTTCCGAGACCGAAAACCCTGTGAGGCATCATACCCGAATATTTCAGAGCAACGCTTGTCATTATGTCGACAGGGTTTGTAATAACGATTAAAATTGAGTCGGGCGCCATACGTCCGACCATTTCAGCATACTGCTTAACGATTTTAGCATTCTCAAGAGCCAAGTCCAGACGCGTCTGGTCAGCTTTTCTTGGAACACCTGACGTCAGCACAATTATATCAGAACCGCGCAGTTCTTTTTCGTTCGTTCCGAAACTAACGCGCGTATTTGTACCGCGGGCTGCAAACGAATCCATCATGTCGTGCGCGAGACCGTCAAGATATTTTTCGTTGCCGACTCTTCCAAAAAGGCACATCTCCTGAACATGCGGAAACTGCGATACAGCGTGTGCAACATAAGAACCGACTTGCCCGGTAGCTCCGATAATTGTAACTTTAGCCATGGTAAAAACGGGACACGTTTTCGGTTGGAAGCGCATATCCGATCTTTCCTGTATACTCCTTCTCCACCCCGCAACCCTGCAGGCGCCGTGCGTCTGCGGTGAGGTCTGCTCCCTTCCGGGCCTGAACCGGTGCCCGCAGCAGTAAGCGAGTTTATCCCTCCGGATAAACCCATCTTATCCACCGACCTTGCAGGACAAGATATCAACGTCGGAAATATACAATATTGAAAGGACTGACTCAGCCGTCCTCAAACTTCGTCCCCTGCGTATTGACAGTTTCAGGTAACAGGTTACGCCAAGCAACCCGGACTAGTCCCATTATATAATGATTCTTTGAAAGGATAAAACGTTGCGGGTTTGAAGGTTGAAAAAATCTCAAAAAATGGGCCCGGAGGGGTTCGAACCCACGACCACCCGGTTATGAGCCGGGCGCTCCACCACTAAGCTACAGGCCCGCGTTTGTGTGAGAAGTTACATAAAATGAAAATTTGGACACCGTCCAACTTCTCGAAAGAAATTTGTTCCCTTGCAGAAGAACATATCATATTTGGCATACGGCTAAATAAAGATATGGTTTTGATGCTTCTGTGTTTCGGAGTTTATCAAACAGCCTTAGCTATAGGATTTTGAAACACAAAAAAAACCTAAGCGCCGCCAACAGGACTCGAACCTGTGACATTCTGGTTAACAGCCAGACACTCTACCAACTGAGTTATGGCGGCCAAAGATATTTGCCTAATTAGATAGGTTTAGGTATGTATTAAAGATTATTATTTTGAAATCAAAATTGACGCCTCAGTTCCGGTGAAGAGCCTCAAGAGATTCTATTAATTTATCAAGGTCTGCATCGAAATTTTTCAGCATCTCATACGCTTTCGGTGTCGCAACAGCTCCTGCAGGAGTTGCTTTAATATACTGCATCTGCTCAAGAATACGCAGTGAATACCTGATTCGGTGCTGAGGCTGGGATAATTCTTCCGTCAGCTTCATAATTCCTATCGGACCTATTTTTGCAACAACACGCATCACTGCCAGATGTCTTTGAAGAAGTTCAACCTCTCCGGATAATTTATCAAGCATTATTTATCATCTCCATTGGACTTATCATCCTCTTCAAGCATTTCGGCACGAAGTTCCGCGCGAATTCTTTCGCGTTCCTGTTCCTTCTCGGCTTTGAGTTTTGCAAGCCTCTCTTCTTTCGTTGTTCCGTGAATATCAAGCCATGCCTTCGTTGATTTATATTTGGGTATGAAAGCCGCCAAAGCAATCAGTGAAATCGCCGCGCAGGCAATCACAACGAAAATCTTTGGCTCCCACGTTGAAGGAGGAATAAACCAGAACAGAACTGCCGCTGCCGCGCAGAAGATAATCACGTTCAAAAGCAGAACACAAACCGTGAACTTTCCTTTGAACTGAGCCAGCTCTTTATCGTCCATTATAATAAAGTCGGTTTCGCAGGGATAAATATTACTTCTATTAAAGACTCAATTATGTAAGATAACAATGAAAAGTCTTGTCAGAAAATTAACTGAAAATAATTGTGATGCATATGTTTCATACGATTCGTTTCGAAATGCCGATATGCGTTATCTTGCAGGATTTTCGGCATACGACCCGTATTTTTACGTTTTTAAAAATGACGGGAACTCATATATTATTGTCTCTTCAATGGAAGAACTGCGTGCGCGAAGGGAATCGTCATGTAACGTGTTAACAAGGAGCGCGCTAAATCTTAACAGTCTTCTTCAGGAATTTGATGCGGAAACAGCTTCGGCAAAAATGATTGCGAATTTTGCTGGCGAAAGAATTTTAGTTCCTTCGTCGATGCCTGTCGGTTTTGCTAAGGCTCTTGAGAAATTTGCGGAAGTTGTTGTTGATGACGGAACTGTTGAAAAAATCAGGAGCATTAAGACTGCGGATGAGATTGATAAAATAAAACACGCGCAGGAGATTAACGAGATTGTTCTGGATAAGGTCATCGGCATAATTAAAAATTCCGTGTCTGATAACTTGGGTGCACTGTTTCTTGAAAACGGCGAGCCGCTTACTTCCGAATATCTGAAAGAAGTTACCCATTCAGCCTACAGACATTACGGGTTTGATGATGAGGATATTATTATTTCCTGCGGAAAAGATACGGCTCTTCCTCATGCGAAGGGAAGCGGACAGTTTTATGCAAACGAACCTATTGTTCTGGATTTTTTCCCGCGTGATTTGAAGATGGGATATTTTTCCGATATGACGAGGACTGTTTCTAAAGGTAAGCCGTCTGAGGAGATTGTTAAGATTTACAATACAGTTCATGAAGCTAAGGAGCTCGCTGTTTCTATGATTCGTCCCGGGATTTCGGGCGCTGATGTTCATAATGCGGTTGTGGATTTTTTTAAGGGGAGAGGTTATGAGACCGCTGGAAATTCAGGTTTCATTCACAGTCTCGGACACGGTGTGGGTCTTGAGATTCATGAAGCGCCGTCTCTTTCTGTTTTCGGTAAGGAGTTGAAGGAAGGACATGTTGTAACGGTTGAACCGGGACTTTATTATCCCGGAATCGGAGGTGTGAGGCTTGAAGATATGGGAGTTGTTACAAAGGACGGGTTTGAGAGATTTACGAAGTTTGAGGAAAGGCTTGTTCTCTGAGCTGAAAACAACCCTCATTTGAGTTTATTTTTGATAATTGGTCTTCTGAACGAGATGTAAGCGATGTTTTCAGATGATGAAACACCTTATCCTTTGAAGAAAGCGGTTTAAAACCGGTCTGTGTAAGCCAATAGAGTTTCCGGATATGATAATATCGTTCGTGTTAGTTTTATCGTTTTTGTGCGGTTTGCAGGATACAGATGCTCTGTGTTTGTCTGAGCGGATTTTTTCATGATTCAAAAACTTATAGTTTTCTCTTTGCCTCATCAGCGATATTATTAATCTATAAAAAATAATAATAATATAATCTAATTCAAAGGAGTTAGTGGTAAAAAATGGACAAATACATTTGCACTGTATGCGGATACACCTACGACCCCGAAAAAGGCGCAGGATTTACAATCCCTAAAGGAACAGCATTCGAAGACTTACCGGCAACATGGAAATGCCCCATCTGCGGCGCAGACAAATCTAAATTCAAAAAGGTGTAAGCCTAAATGGCAGCTCGTGAGATTTGCAAAAATATCTACTCTGTTGGAATCATCAATTGGGACTTAAGATATTTTGATGCTATTATGCCTACACCGAGAGGAAGCAGCTACAACTCATATCTTGTAAAAGGAACTGAAAAATCAGCCCTTGTAGACACAGGTGAGCCTCATGGAGAGGCGGATTTCATCACAAATCTCATGAGGCTTGAACAGGATTCACTTGACTACATAGTCTGTCTTCACGCAGAACAGGATCACTCAGGGATGCTTCCGCTGCTTCTTGAAGTTTATCCTATGGCAAAAGTTGTCACGAACGAAACCTGCAAAGGTCTCTTAATGGCAATGCACCATCTGGAAGAACTTGAAGAGCGGTTCATCGTTGTCGGAAACGAAGAAACTCTTTCGCTCGGCGACAAGACATTTAAGTTCTATCTGACCCCTTGGGTTCACTGGCCCGACACAATGTTTGCGGAAGTTATCGAAGATAAAATTCTGTTCACATCGGATTTCCTCGGAACTCATTACGCATCTGAAACACTGTTTCAAAATGATGAGTCGCCGGATTATCTTGAAGCTGCAAAGCGTTACTATGCGGCAATCATGATGCCGTTTAGAACATCCGTTCAGGAATATCTTGCACTTGTCGATAAAATTGCACCGAAGTTCATCGGTCCGTCTCACGGACCTGTTCTGAAACTTCCGGCAAAAATTATTGACCTCTACAAAGACTGGTCAAGCGACAAGCCGAAGAATGTCGTGGTTGTTGCCTATGTTTCAATGCACGGAAGCACGGAAACTATGGTGAGAATTCTGGTTGATGACCTGATTCAAAAAGGTGTTCCCGTTCACCAGTATAATCTGCTTGAAACCGACACAGGTGTTTTGGGCAGTGCTATTGTTGATGCGGCAACCATTATTCTTGCAACACCGACCGTTTTGTTCGGACCTCACCCGATAGCCGTTAACGCGGCTTATCTGGTTCGCGCACTTCGCCCGAAGGTGAAATACATCAGTGTAATCGGTTCATACGGATGGGGAACCAATGCGGTTAACTATCTCGGAGAAATGCTTTCACCACTCGGCGCGGAAGTTCTTGAACCTGTTTACATTAAAGGCCTGCCCGATGAAACAGACATGCAGGCTCTTCATAAACTTGCAGACACCATTGAAGAAAAACATAAGGAACTCTGAAGAGTTCTTTTTTTTCTTTTTTAAAATTTTAAAAACTGCGGAAAAATACGAGCCTCATCTTTTCTGAAAAAATTGTAATGAAACTGTCCAATGGTCGATTCATATATCCTTACTTTGACAGTTAATATTTTTGCTTACTAAATATTTGACGGATGAGTAAAAACAAGGTTAATCTGTTCTTGGATTTATGATATCATATTTTGATTGATTTGTTTGAAGCATTGAATAGGAACACATCCCAAAAATATTTTTGAACTGTCAAATTATATCGAATCCAATTCTTGAAAAAAATTCATGAACCTGAACAGTACTTCACTAATTTTCTTAGACTAAGTTTTTTGCTTCGCTACGCTTATCGCTTCACTCAGCGTTGATATGAATTTATTAGAAGTTCGGCTCACTTCGTTCACCTCACAAA
>JAUNXW010000190.1 GCA_030539595.1 Methanocorpusculum sp.
AATACCACCCCTTATCCGCATTCTCATTCTGCATATCAAAAAACATCGCAAAAAACACAAACATCATCCCGATACTGAACAGCACAAGCGACAGCATCCCATACATAAACAAATGCGTCTCACCAAACCCAAACCTCATCACCAAAGCAAAAACCGCTCCGGCAATAGCCACAAGAGAAAAAATCACACCGAACAGATAATAAAACACCAGCGGATGAAACCCGAACACAATATACTTGGTCTTCATCCTGCGCAAAAATAACTTCAACAGCAGCTTTGAAACCCTCGGAATATATGTATGATACCTAATCTTTGACTTCTCGTTACCGTACTTTGCAGGATGAGCCACATTTCTCACACGAAAACCGTAAATATTCAGCATAACAAGCCGCTCATTAAGATAACCGTATCTCGGATACATAGTCTGATAAGGAATAACATTCAGCGCTCTTTTGGAAATTGCCGTGTACCCGTTTTGCGGATCCATCAGCTGCCAATATCCTGAAGCGATTTTCGTCAGCAGAGACAAAACCGAATTCCCAAAAAATCTCCACTTACTCATACCCTTTCGCGACTCAGGAGACAAAAGCCTGTTCCCCACAACAAAATCACACCTGTCATCAACAATCGGGTCGATAATTGCATACAAATATTCCGGATTCATCTGACCGTCCCCGTCCATAGTTGCAATAACATCCATACCCTCAAATAATGCCTCATTATATCCGTGAATAATTGCAGCTCCCGGACCCTGATTTACTTCATGATGTATAGCACAAATCTTGGAATTGGACACAGCGTATGAATTAATTAACTCAGCCGTAGAATCTTTTGAACAGTCATTAACCGCATAAATCCTGTCAACAAACTCAGGAACAGCCTCAAGAGTTCCAAGAATCAGCTTCTCCTCATTATACGCAGGAATTACAACACCAATCTTTTTACCGCGATACATCTTTATCCGCCCCGGTCAAAAATTCTGATGAGCCTTCCCTATTCCAAGATAAACAATTTTCTCAGAGGACGAAAACATATTCTTTGCATCGATAATCACAGGCGAACTCATAACAGAACTCTCGCGGACAATATCAATATCGCGAAGAGCAGAATGATCTACCAAAAATATCGCACAGTCCGCACCGCTCAAAACATCAGCAAGCGAAGCAGCCGATGCAAAATTCCCTGCATCTGTTTTAATTGTAAGAGCAAACGGATCATACACTGAAACATTCGCACCGAGATTAACAAGCTCCTCTATAATCTCACGTGCAGGAGACTCACGGACATCATCAATATCCTTCTTATAAGAAAGACCGATTACCGCAACATTTGCATGATAGATATTTTTATGAACTTTCTTCAAACCCTTAACCGCAAGATTAATTGTATGAACCTTCATATCATCGTTAATCTCACCGGCAATCTCAATGAAACGTGAATTACTTCCATACTGCTTAGCTCTGTATGAAAGATAATACGGGTCTAAAGGAATACAGTGACCGCCGACACCCGGACCCGGATAAAACGGCATAAACCCGTAAGGTTTTGTAGCGGCTGCATTCACAACCTCCCAAGTATCAACATCCATCTTCTCAAAAATCTGTGCAAGCTCATTTATGAGTGCAATATTTACATGGCGGAAAATATTTTCAACCATCTTCACAGCCTCAGCGGTCTGTGTGTTGCTTACCGGAACAATTTTGGGAATTGCAAGCGAGTAAACTTTACAGATAACATCTGTAACTTCAGAGTTCATCCCTCCGATAACTTTTGGAACTTGTTCAACTGTAAACTGTTTATTTCCCGGGTCGATTCTTTCCGGCGAAAATGCAGCAAAGAAATCACTCCCTGCTTTAAGACCGCTTCCTTCTTCTAAGATAGGAATCAGAACCTCTTCGGTTGTGCCCGGATAAGTTGTACTCTCAAGAACAACATACTGACCCTTTTGAAGAATTTTTGAAATTGTCTCAGCTGCGCTTCTGATAAAAGACATATCGGGTTTTTTCTCTTTCCCAAGCGGAGTTGGAACGCAGATTATAATCACATCGCAGCTCTTAAGCGATTCAGGCTTACTGCTTGCAAAATAACGGTCTGCCTCAATTGCCTCATGAAGTACGATGTCTGAAACATCAAGAATATGTGATTTACCAGAATTCAAAAGCTGAATTGTTTTTTCGCTGACATCAAATCCGATTACATTTACCTTTTTTGCAAAAGCCATAGCAAGAGGAAGACCCACATAACCCTGACCGACGATACCAATAACAATCTTATGATTTACGATTTTATCTATAATTTCACTCATATCCATACCTCCTGAAATATACTTCTCTTAAATAGCTCAGCGCATACAAAATCAGAGCCGCACAGATTAACATCACGCCGAAAATCAGAATCAGACCTGAGATAAGCATTGCATAAAATTCTGTGTTCCCTGTTTGCGCGGCGATAAAAAATTCGCGAACTGTAAGTATTACTCCCGCAGTAAAAACTGCACATCCGGGAAGACCGAAAACAACAAGCGGTCTTTTTACTGTTATAAAATGCGCGGCATTCATCAAAACTGACTGAACGTGACGGAAAGATTTTCCGGACTGTGTTTTCTTAGGGTCGCACGCGCTTTTCTTCATAATTTATGTATTCACCCAACCTGCAGCTTCGTTCAAGCAGAAAA
>JAUNXW010000050.1 GCA_030539595.1 Methanocorpusculum sp.
TGTCATTGACAGAACAGAGCAGCACATGTATGAGAGGCTGAACGCTTTTGAAGATAAAATGGTTTTTGTTACGGGCTGTCTTCCACCTGTTGCAAAAGACAAACTCGGAGAATACAAAAACGTAATTATTCTGGACGCGGCTCTCGTTCATGAAAAATTTATGGAACTTCCTTCAGCCCCTAAAAATACGTCCGCTGTTCTGCAGATAGCAAGAGGATGCAGTGGTCACTGCACTTATTGTATTACAAGGCTTGCGAGAGGAAAACTTGTGAGTTTTCCGCTTGAAGATATTGTCTCTCAGGCGAAAAAAATCGTTGAGTCAGGGGGAAAGGAGATTCAGGTTACCGCTCAGGATACAGCTTCGTGGGGACTTGACAGAAACGACGGGCTTAGACTTCCAGACTTGCTTCGTGAACTCTGCAAAATAGACGGGGATTTTAAAATAAGGGTGGGAATGGCAAATCCGGACAATCTTTTGCCTATTCTGGATGAATTTCTTGATGCTTTCAAAAGCGAAAAGATTTTTTTGTTTCTGCATATACCCGTTCAGTCGGGTTCTGATTCTGTTCTGAAACTGATGGGCAGACGCTACACGTCGGCTCAGTATGAAGAAATTATAACACGTGCAAGACTTGCGTTTCAGGATATAAGAATCTCAACGGATTATATCGCGGGCTTTTCGAACGAGACTGACTGCGACGCTGAAAAATCGGTTGAGCAGATTTTGAGAACAAAGCCCGCCAAGGTGAATATCACAAGATTTTCTGTTCGCCCGAACACTCCTGCGGCGAAATTGAAGCGTATCCCTGAGGATGTTAAAAAAGTCAGGTCAAAGAGCCTTACCGATGCGGCAAATTATGTTTCGGAAGAAGACGGCAAATCATGGATTGGACGCGAAACTGACTGCGTTGTGACTGAAATTGTGAAAAAGGGAAGCGTTACGGCACGAAACAGAAGTTATGAGGATATTGTTATTTTGGAAAATTTAGAGATTGGAACAAAACTGAGGGTGAAAATTACGGGGTATAAGAATCATTATTTGATTGGGGAAAGGGTTGAATAAATTTTTTTGATTGTTGAATTTGATATTTAATAGTCTGTCCAAACGTGAAAAAATCCGTTGGACAAACTCATAGTCTCTATTAAAAAAGAACTTAAACACAAAAAGCACACAACATCTTATGTCTGTAAAAAACGGAGACAAAATAAAAGTTAACTACACAGGAAAATTCGAAGACGGCACAGTCTTTGACTCATCAGAAGGCAAAGAGCCTCTTGAATTTACTGTCGGCGAAGGAATTGTCGTCAAAGGATTTGACGCAGCTGTTCTAGGAATGGAAATAGGCGAAACAAAAACATCTGTTCTCAAACCCGAAGAAGCCTACGGATTAAAATCCGACGAAATGGTCGTTGAAATACCCCGCGAAGAATTCGGAGCTGACTTCACCGCAAACGTTGGAGAAAAACTTCTCATCCAATTAGGCGACGGAAATGAAATACCTGTAGAAATAACAGAAATTAATGACAAAATCGTAAAACTCGATGCAAACCACCCTCTTGCCGGAAAAACACTTGTCTTTACGGTGACAATAGTTGAGGTCAACTGAATAAATGCCCGAAGTAACAATACGTTCATTTGCAAAATTACGCGAAAAACTCGGCGAGATAAATAAAATCAGCGTAGCGGACGGAGTTTCAGTTTATGAAGCGATAGAACGGTTCGCAGAAAACAATTCTGCCGCAAAAGAAGAACTCTTCTCACCAGAAGGTTTGAAAACTTACATTATATTAATGTTCAACCGCGAAAGAATCGATATTGACGACGCAAAGGAAATGAAAATTTCAGACGGCGATGAAATTGTTCTCTACCCGCCTGTTTCCGGAGGATAATTTATGGTTACCGCAATGCAGAAAGAAGATATTAACATAGCCGCCATGATTAACAATGCCAGAAAAAATGAAGACGGGGCTCAGCTTGTTTTCATTGGAACTGTAAGAGACGACGGAAATATGGACGCTTTGGAGATAGAAGCCTTCACCCCTGTCGCAGAAAAAGATTTGGCTGAAATCTCTGCCGAAGCGATAACAACTTACAATCTTCATTATGCTGACATTGTTCACAGATACGGCAGGCTTTCCGTCGGAGAAAACATCGTAGCGATTGTTGTCGGCGCTTCCCACAGAGAAGAAGCCTACGAAGGTTCTCGTTTTATCATCGAAAAAATAAAAGAAAAAGTGCCCATCTGGAAGCAGGAACTTCTCGGCGAAGTTAAGGGCGACTGGGTAGACTGATTTCCTGCGGAAAATATCCGCTGACTTTTTTTAGTGCTGTGCCTGACAATAAAAAAATTCTTTCAGAAACGAGCTTGTCCAACGGATTTTTTCACGATTGGACAAACTCAGAAACAATAGAACCCAACAGCTATATAAAACATTAAATCGAATAACCAATCGTTGATAAATTATGAAAAAAATGGAAGGTAAAGTAATCATAGTGACAGGAGGAGGTAAAGGAATTGGATTTGGAATAGCAACAGCGTTTGCAAAAGAAGGTGCAAACCTTGTTCTCACAGGAAGAACTGTTGAAAGACTTCAAAACGCCAAAGACAAACTCGAAAAAGAATACGGAATCAAAGTTTTATCCATTGCAGCCGACGGAGGAAAAGAAGATGACGTAAAGCGTGCGGTTGCCGAAACGATAAAAGAGTTCGGCAAAATCGACTGCATTATAAACAACGCGCAGGCATCTGCTTCGGGTGTAATGCTCAAAGACCACACCAAAGCCGATTTTGACTTAGCCATAAATACAGGACTTTACGGAGCATTTTTCTACATGAGAGAATGTTACCCTTATCTCAAAGAAACCAAAGGCTGTGTAATTAATTTCGCATCCGGAGCAGGACTTGCAGGAAGACCGGGACAATCATCTTACGCAGCTGCAAAAGAGGGAATCAGAGGCTTAACCAGAGTTGCCGCAACAGAATGGGGACCTGACGGAATAAGGGCAAATGTAGTTTGTCCTCTCGCAATGACCGAACAGCTTGCTGCGTGGAAAGAATCATATCCTGAGCTTTACGACGCAACAATCAAAAATATTCCTCTTCAGAGATTTGCAGACCCTGAAAAAGATATAGGACGCATCTGTGTTTTTCTCGCATCTGACGATGCAGCGTATATTTCCGGAGAGACAATCACTGCTCAGGGAGGCAGCGGTCTCAGACCGTAATTTTTTTAAATCGTATAGTTCATCACTGTGTAAAACCTAAATTAATTGCATGACAGATAAGGAAATTAATCTTCTTCAGCCGAAGTTCATCTGCACGGTTATTTCAATGGCTATCGGTATAGCTGTATTTGTGCTTTGTCTGATGAGAAATATTGCACCGATTTCTGCGATTTCGCTGATTGCTATAAGCGTAATTTGTCTCGCAATCCCCAACCTCTTCTTAAAAGAGTGAGATGAAGCGAACCGAACAGATAATAGTCTACATAGGCTACGCACTTTTAGCTGTGGCTCTGCTGTTTTTTGCTCTTCCGGCTCTTAATTACCCGTCCGAAGTGGATTTGTTCGTTCTCGTAATCGTGAATATTGCCGTATGCGTTCTTGTTTCTGTGATTTTGGGGCTTGTTACCGGAATTTCAAAACTCAGTATAATTTATCCAATTATGGTCGGTCTTCTGTTTTACCCGACAGCATTTATTTTCTATAATGATTCGGCTTTAATCTATGTGCCGGTTTATATCATTATCTGCGTTGTCGCAGTCTGCGTGGGCTGGCTGATTAATCCTAAAGGATTAATCTGAATTTAGTTTGGTGGAAAAGTCTCTCGGGCATAATTTTTTGAAATACTTTTTCATGATGTATCCGACGCTAAATAATTCATATGAATAAACTATGTCCAACGAATTTTATTACAATTGGACAAACTCATCCAATCACCGCCCGCGACTCCTAACCTATTTGACATAGAAGACACAATTAATATAGAATATAACCCGTGGTCTTCATATGAACAAGACAATCATAACAGTAATCGGAAAAGACGCAGTCGGTATCATTGCCAAAGTCTGTACATATCTCATGAATAACAACGTAAACGTCGAAGACATCTCCCAGACAATTGTTCAGGGCTACTTCAACATGATGATGATAGTCGACACAAGCAAATGCGAAAAACAATACATCGATATGGTAAACGACCTTGAAAAACTCGGAGACGAAACCGGTGTTAAAATCCGCTGTCAGCGCGAAGAGATTTTCACTCAGATGCACAGACTCTAAGAGGACTTCATGATAAACATTTTCGAGGTCAATGAGACCAATCAGATGATTGAGCATGAAAAACTCGACGTCAGAACAATCACACTTGGAATAAGCCTGCTTGACTGCTGCGACTCAAACCTTGACGAACTTAACAAAAAAATATACGATAAAATCGTTCGCGTCGCAAAAAATCTGGTTTCAACAGGTCACGAAATTGAGCGTGAATATGGTATACCTATCGTAAACAAAAGAATCTCGGTAACACCCATAGCACTTGTCGGCGGTGAAGCATGCAGAACTACCGATGATTTCGTATCAATCGCAAAAACACTTGACGCGGCGGCAAAAGCGACAGGAGTTAACTTTTTGGGAGGATACTCAGCGCTTGTTTCCAAAGGAATGACAAAAGCCGATGAACTTTTGATTAAATCGATTCCAAAGGCGCTTGCGACAACAGAAAGAATCTGCAGTTCGGTAAACATCGGCTCGACAAAAACCGGAATTAATATGGACGCCGTTAAGCTGATGGGCGAAATCGTAAAAGAGACTGCTGAACTTACCAAAGATACCGGCTCTTTCGGCTGCGGAAAACTTGTTGTTTTCTGCAACGCACCTGATGACAATCCGTTTATGGCCGGGGCTTTCCATGGAGTTACCGAAGGCGACGCGGTTGTTAACGTTGGTGTAAGCGGTCCGGGGGTTGTAAAGCACGCTCTTGAGGCTGTCCGCGGAGAAAACTTTGAGGTGCTCTGCGAAACAGTGAAAAAGACTGCGTTCAAAGTCACACGCGTGGGACAATTGGTTGCTCAGGAAGCGTCAAAAAGACTTGGTGTTCCTTTTGGGATTGTGGATTTATCGCTTGCTCCGACCCCTGCTGTCGGCGACAGTGTTGCGGGGATTTTAGAAGAAATGGGGCTTGAGTCTACCGGTGCTCCGGGAACTACAGCGGCTCTCGCTTTATTAAATGATCAGGTCAAGAAAGGCGGTGTAATGGCAAGTTCTTATGTCGGAGGTTTGTCAGGCGCATTTATTCCTGTGAGCGAAGACCAGGGTATGATTGATGCGGTTGAAAGAGGGGCTTTATCTCTTGAAAAACTTGAAGCTATGACCTGCGTTTGTTCAGTCGGTCTTGATATGATTGCAATCCCGGGAAATACTCCGGCAACAACAATTTCCGGAATTATCGCAGACGAAGCAGCTATTGGGATGGTAAACCAGAAAACAACTGCCGTAAGACTTATTCCCGTTGTCGGAAAAGATGTAGGTGATGTTGTTGAGTTCGGCGGACTTTTCGGATATGCTCCTATTCAGCCCGTAAACAAATTCAGCTGTGCTGATTTCATCAACCGCGGGGGAAGAATACCTGCACCAATTCACAGCTTCAAAAATTAATTTTTTATTTATCTTCGCTTCTGTACTTTATTGTTTCCTCTTCGAGCTTTTCGAGATATTTGTCGAAGTCCGACTTAAAGATTCTGTCCTGAACAATTCTGTATTTTTCAAACTCTGTCTCTGCGCGAAGTTTCGCAATCTCTGCGGTGATTTTTCCGGCATCCTTAAGAATTTCATGTTCATCGGCCAACAGGAAAATATCAAGACGTTTCGCCCAGTCTTCCATAGTCATTGGAATATGACGCCTTGCTCGGTTTTCCGCGAGGTCTAAATATGCTGAAACAATATACTCAAGAGAGATGAGTTCATCTTCTGTCAGATAATTTTTGGCGACAAAAACATCGCTTTTCATTATTTTTCCGTCAGGCACATTTTTCCATGAAGTCAAACCCATATTGATTTTATCGGCGTCTGCTCTTTCGTAAATTAGTTCAGTCGCTGTGTGATGATGAATTGCGTAATGCATTTTGTTCTGCACTTTTTTGAAAAATTCTTCAGTTGTTTTTGCGGTTTTGTCGTAGTCTATTGATGTTGCGTATATGTCGGTTATTTTCTGATAGAATTTTCGTTCGGAGATTCTTATCTCACGAATTTTTTCGAGCTGTTCTTCAAAATATTTTTCTGTTAAGACACTGCCCCCGTTTTTAAGCCGCTCAACATCCATTGCCCAGCCTTTTATTGTGTAGTCTTCGACTATTTTGTTTGCCCAGACACGAAAACGAACAGCACGCTGATTGTTTACTTTGAAACCTACGGCAATTATCATTTTGAGATTGTAATGAGCAATATCACGGGAAACCTGCCTGTTTCCTTCGGTTTGAACTATCCGGAAATTCCGGATAGTTGCCTCAGATTTAAGCTCTCCATCTTCGTATATTTTTTTGATGTGTTCACTGATTGTTCTGACGTCAACATCGTATAGCGTGCTCATCATTTTCTGAGTGAGCCAGATGTTTTCGTCTTCATATCTCATTTCTATTGAGTCGGAACTTTCACCGGTTGATGCTATGTAGGTGAGATATTCGGCCGCACTTGAACGGATTGCGGTATTTGATTTTTCAGCCATGTTATATCGCCTCTGTGAGAGATTTTTTAATTACTCCTTTATTTTCAAATAATATATTCGGTAAATACTCTTTCAATAGGTTATACGCACAGAAAAAACTACCGTTGAAGATATCAAAAAAAGTTATTTTAAATTTATCTTCTGCCGAGTTTATCCTGCTCAACAAGATACTCTGCGAGAAGCTTTGGAATCGGCGCTGACATACAATGCCAATTTGGCGTACCGTTAACTTCAAGAACTGTGTATCCTCCGTCTTCAAGCGGTAAAAGGTCAACACCGCAATAGTCGATGTTTACAGCTCTTGCAGCAGCTTCTGAAGCTTCTGCTATTTCTTTATCCACATCAACAGCACACCCGAAGCCGCCCTGATGGATATTGTGAGTTAAGTGAGCAGATTCTCTTTTTATTGCTCCGACGGCTTTGTTTCCGATTACAAAAATACGATAGTCTCTGTCGTTTTTAACATACTCCTGAACATAATAAGGCGGCTCTTCTTTTATTTCGTCAGCGCTGTGAAACATGTAAATTCCGTTTCCGTCAAACCCGTAAACAGGTTTGTAAACAGCTTTTCCACCGTGGCCTTCAACGAATTTCTGAACGATTTTTTTATCGTTGGTGAAACATGTGTCAGGGCTTGGGGCGCCGACATTGAACATTTTTGCGGTTGTTGTTACTTTGCTTGCGCAGGTTGCTATTGCGTCGGTTGAGTTGATTACTCTGTTTTCCATTTCAAGAGCTTTCAAAAGTTCAAACTGAACTCCATCCTGTTTTATTCCGCAAGCCCAGATTGTAGCACCGGTTACTGGTAAATCAAACGGGTCGACGGATGATAAATCAAGAGTTTTGAAACTTATTCCCATTTTGTTGAGTTCTGACATTACCATACCCGTTGAGTTGTCGTTTGGAGTATCTGTCGGTTTTGGAATTATGTAAATCATGTTAATCTGTTTTTGTCGGTTGAATATGATAAGCATTATTAAAAATAGTTTGTAAGAGCTTGTCCAATGCGGAAACCTTTAGGTTTCTTAGTCGAGCAAACAGAATGTTTGCGAATCGTTATGTGAATCCGTTGGACAAGATTTAATCACTATTGGGCAATCTCGTAAAAATATAATCAAAACTTTATCCCCAATTTTTCGCATGTTCCGTCTTTTGCACTATTATAACCAAACATGCGCTTTCGCATAAAAAAACCCACCCGCATAAATTTCAAGCCCGAATAGATATGATTAACCTGTGTCCTTTAACAAAACTTATAACCGGTTAAAAACTCACCAAAAATATACTATTTACAAACACGGAAAAATGAAATGGTAAAAGAAGAAGATGTAATGCACATAGCAGAACTTGCCGACATTGGAATTTCTGCCGGTGAACTCAAAAAATTCACCGAACAATTCAACGCAATCCTGGAATACTTTGACATCCTCGACACCCTCGAAATCAAAGAAAAACTCGAAAGACCTCTCGTCAACGTTTTCAGAGAAGACGAAGTAATCGAATCAATCACACAGGAAGAAGCCTTAAGAAACACTCACAACCCCGAAGACGGCTACATCAGAGCACCGAAGGTGGTCTGAAATGGATGAATTCAATGCATACCTGAATACAACCGAAATAGAATCATCCGCAAAAGGAATTCTTTCAGGAATTCGCGTTTCCGTCAAAGACAATATCTCGACCAAAGACATCGAAACAACCTGCGCCTCAAAAATACTCAAAGGATATATCCCCCCATACGATGCGCACGCTGTTGTTCTTCTCAAAAATGCCGGAGCTGCAATTGCCGGAAAAACCAACATGGATGAATTTGGAATGGGCTCAACGACCGAAAACAGCGCTTTCGGGCCTTCATTAAATCCGCGTGACAAAACAAGAGTAACAGGAGGAAGTTCTGGCGGTTCAGCCGCTGCTGTTGCCGGCGGGCTTGTTTCAATGGCTCTTGGAAGTGATACCGGAGGTTCAATAAGATGTCCCGCAGCCTACTGCGGTATTGTCGGATTAAAGCCATCATACGGCAGAGTAAGCCGTTTCGGCTTAATCGCATACGCAAATTCTTTCGAACAGATAGGTCCTCTTGCGGCAAATGTAACAGACACAGCAAAACTTTTTTCCGTAATCGCGGGGCACGACAAAAAAGACTCAACCTCTGTAAGCAAACCGTATGATTTCAGCACCCTGAAATCAGACATCAAAGGCAAAGTCATTGGTATTCCAAAAGAATACTTCGGTGAAGGAGTTGACGCTGATGTTGCCGCTCAGGTCAGAAAAGGAATTGCAAAACTCGAAGAGCTCGGAGCAAAAACAAAAGAAATCTCTCTGCCTTCAATGAAATACGCACTCTCCGCTTACTATGTAACCTGCACTTGCGAAGCATCTTCAAACCTTGACCGCTTCGACGGCGTAAGGTATGGACCGGAACCTGAAATGAATCTTCCCTGGCACGACGCATACACAAAAGTTCGTGAAGCGGGTTTTGGAAACGAAGTCAGAAGAAGAATTCTTCTTGGAACATTCGCACTTTCCGCAGGCTACTTCGGAAAATACTACGTCAAAGCTCAGCACGCAAAACAGTTAATCGCAAAAGACTTTGCTCACGCGTTAACCGACTGCGATTTCCTCGCAGGACCTACAATGCCCAACGTAGCTCCGAAGATTGGAGAATTAACAAGCGACCCTCTTCAGATGTATCTGACAGATATCTTAACAGTTCCCGTAAATATTGCGGGAATACCCGCAATTTCCCTTCCGTGCGGCTCAGCTCACGGTTTACCCGTCGGTTTACAATTAATGGGAAGAATGTACGGAGAAGAAGCGCTTTTGAACGCAGCTCTTGCTTTTGAGGAGGCTCAGTAAAATGGCAGACGATTTTAAAGTCATCATTGGTCTTGAAGTTCACTGTCAGTTAAACACAGCTTCGAAATTATTCTGCGGCTGCTCTGCAGATTTCCGTTCTGACGCACCGAACACACACGTTTGTCCCGTTTGTCTTGGACTTCCCGGAGCTCTTCCGGTTTTAAACAAAAAAGCCGTAGAGTATGCTTTAAAAGTCGCAAAAGCCCTCAACTGCAACATTCCCGAAGAAGGAGAATTCTGCAGAAAGAACTACTTCTATCCTGACCTTGTTAAAGCCTATCAGATTACAATGGGGGACAACCCGCTTGCAGTCGGCGGATACATTGAAATCGAAGACGACGCGGGAAATCCAAAAGTAGTCAACCTCACAAGAATCCACGTCGAAGAAGACCCCGGTCGTTTAGTTCACATGGGAAACAAAGAACGCGGTCACTACACACTTGTTGATTACAACCGTTCTGGTATTCCATTAATCGAAATGGTTACAGAGCCCGAACTTTCCTCACCGAAAGAAGCACGCAGGCTCTTAAACAAACTGAGAGCCACACTCGAATATCTCAACGTCTTCGATCCGGAAAAAGAGGGAAGCATAAGAGTTGACGCAAACATTTCCATTAAAGGGCACGAGCGTGTAGAAATTAAGAACATCTCCTCATACAAAGGAGTTGAAAAAGCTCTTACGTTTGAAATCACCCGTCAGAAAAATTTAATCAGACGCGGAGGAGAAATCGCAAGAGAAACCCGTCACTTCCTTGAAGGAAAAGGAACAACCACCTCTGCACGTTCAAAAGAAACCGCAACCGACTACAGATATTTCCCTGAGCCGGATTTACCTGTAATCCGTGTTTCAGACTGGGTAAAAGATATTGTTCTGC
>JAUNXW010000191.1 GCA_030539595.1 Methanocorpusculum sp.
GATGGATTTGTGATATTGGATATCACAGCCTGTATAAATTATTCTGAATGACCTGATTAAAAACTCATAGACAGAATCCACTAAAAAAGAAAAATTATAATTTCTGACCGCACTCTGGGCAGAATTTTGTTCCGGCGGAAACTTCAGCACCGCATTTGGGGCACTTCGGTGCACCGCATTTAGTACCGCATTCAGGACAAAACTTTGCGCCCGGAGTTAAAGCAGCTCCGCAGTTTGCACATACAGCGCTTCCTGCAGGAATCATTTTTTCCCCGCACTCTGGGCAGAACTTTGTTCCGGAAGAAACATCGGCACCGCACTTTGCACATTTTACTGTAGGTGCTGAAGCAGCTGCTCCCGCTGCAGCCCCTGCACCCGCAGCCGCATTTTGCTGAGGTTGTTGCTGACCGCCGAACGGTGCGGGTTGTCCGCCCATTCCACCCATGGACTGAGACATCATATTGCCCATACCCATACCTGCTCCCATACCTGCCCCCATCATAGCAAAACCAGCGCCTTCTCCTCCACCTTGTGCAGCGCCCTGACCGATTCCTTCAATTGCTTTCCCTGACTGGTACTGCATATAGTTGACGCCAAGAGCTGACATTGCACCGCGCTTGTTAATTGCCTCCTGAACCTCTTCGGGCATGTTAATATTCAGACCCGAGAACTTCATAATCTTAAGACCATAAACCTCAGTCTCGGACGTAAGCTTTGCAAGACAGAGCTGTTCAATCTCCTGCAGATATGCGGGCATATCCAAAACACCCATCTGCTTCTTCGTCTTAAGTTCTCCAAGTGTGTCGTTTAAAACAACAACAACCTGACCCTTAAGCCAGTCAACAATTTCTTCCGACTTTGTCAACCCTTTCGTTCCCACAAACTGCGTAATCAATAACAGCGGGTCAACAACCTTGTATGAGAACTGACCGAAGATTCTGAGCTGCACTACACCAAAATCCACATCTCTGAATGCAAGGGGCTGTGATGTTCCAAACTTATCACGGAACTCACGCTTTTGCGCCCAGTAAAATTCTCCTATTTGAACGTTACCGACAACAGTTCCGAGAATACTTTTCAGAACAGGAATATTCTGAGTTGTAAGAGCGTATCTGTCAGGGCGGTCAAAAACCTGTAAGGCTTTACCGTCACGGAAAAATATACCGTACTCATCTTCACGAACCAAAACATTATCGTTCCACATAACGTTTCTCGGAAGACGCCACATGACATTTTCGCCTTTGTAGTCTTCAACCCAGTAGAATCCTTTTCTGGAATCTGCTCCTTCAATATCGCTTCCTGAACCGATATTCTGATTTGTCTTAGAAAATAATCCCATTATATTGCTCCGAGATTAGCCATTGTTTCAATTCTCTTATCGAAAACTCCGCTGAATTCAATCAGACCGGCTTTGACTTCGCGCAGATTTGATGCGCATGAATTAAAATCTCCAATCTGCGCACTGCTGTATGCTTTCATTGCAATGTCTCCAATACCTCTGATTCCATTGACCAAGTCAAGGTCAAATTCATAGAGCTGGTCAAGATTATCTTTCTTGACTCTGTAAGCCGGAGAAATCCCTGTATATCCCTGCTCTGCATGTCTGATTCTTGCTTCAGCGGTTTTTGCCTGAGAGATTGTTCCTGCTAAATCATTCATCAGGTCAAGTTCAAGAGCTCTTCCGGCTACTTCACGTGTCTGTTCAAGATTTGCGAGAACTTTGTTCTTAAGTTCATCCGCAATCTGCATCCTCAGCAAAGAGTCTGCAAGTCTTACATCCTCTTTCTGACGGTATCCTCGAAAACCCGGTATGACTAACTGAATCTTTTTAATCAGACCGCGGTCGTCTTCAACTACTTCTCTTAAATCGGTCATTTTTTTAATCACCTTACTTTTTCTTGAATACAATGAAGAGTATTGCACCTACAACCAATACAGCAACCGCAATCGCTACGAGAATAAACCATGGTAAACCTATACTCAGTATCGGCAGAATGATATTAATAATCAGAATCGCGCCTGCTGCTGTAAGACAAATCGGGAAGATAGGACTTTCGCGCTTTCCCATGAACATCACAAGGAACAGCGAGATTAAACCTATACCGAGAAGGAAAATCCCAACTCCGCCCCAGAATCCAACTGCGGGAACAAAAAATCCAACAATTATCGATACGGCAATCATCAGGACTACGGAGAGCCAGATAATCTTCATTCTTTTATCTTCAGTTTCACCCATTTTAAACTCCTATAACATATTTATTAGCTGTTTTGTATGCGGGAAGATAAAGCACTTTTGTGCTGTTGATTTTGAAGTTATAATCTAACTTCTGTAAAGTCCCTGGTATTTCAGTTTCGTATCTTAAGAAAAGGAACTCGGCATTTTCTCCTGCAATTCCTTTTTCCATAGTCATTACTTCGCGTTTACCACCTTTGAAATCATTTATCGGGTTTATTTCGGGCTGGTCAAGGGTTAAGTCCATGTTCCAGACACGTGCGAATTCTTCTGGGACGGAGTTTGAAGCGCAGACATAGAAGTCGCGTGTTCCGCGCATCTGTTTTCTGTCTGTGACAAATCTTGAGATTTTGCCTCCTGAGATTTTTTCGGACTTAACATCCAAATCAGCGTTGACAATCCAGAACGGAACATAAACAAG
>JAUNXW010000192.1 GCA_030539595.1 Methanocorpusculum sp.
GTTCTTTCTTAACCTCATAAATTCCTATCAACGCTGAGCGGAGAGATTATCGTAGCGAAGCCACAAGTTAGTCGAAATAAAACTAATCAATAAAAATTAGTGAAGTACTGCTGAAGCCATACTGATTTTTAACCATTAATAAAAAGAAGAGCTGACAACATCATAAATTAAAATATATCCAAATGTCAAAGTCAGGATTGAACGGCGTTAATCTATTTTTAGTTTTTTCTTGTGTTTAGTTTAGACCTAACTGTAAATTCTGCGAATCGGAATAAAGAAATATTTTTTAATATTTTTCCGCTGTGCTGACAAATTTATCAGCCCGGCTGACTTTCTTAAATAGTTTCAGAAGAAGTCTTTCTTTTCCGCCGTATGCAAAACTCCCTCCCGAAGCGTTGGGATGACCGCCGCCGTTGAATTCTTTTGCGATTAGGTGGCTGATATCGGGAACGCTTCTTAAAGAAAACTTTCCGTTATCAAAGACGAGCAGTTCTATATCACTTGAAAATGTTTTTCTTGCCTCGGCTGCTGTTTCGCTCGGATACCCAAACGCCGGCATTACAGCGATTTTATATTTGCCTTCAAATATTTTGGCGGCGTTAAGGCTTTTTTTAATGCATTTATTTTTGTCGTCGTTGATTTTTTTGTAGACGGCGTTTATTTCGTCGTCGACTATTACTCCTTTGATGAATTTATCCCTGACGAGTTCAAGATTTTTCTGTCCTGCGGTTATTATTCCAAGAATCGCGGAACGCTTGTCTTCGTGCTTCCACAAATCATAGTCACACACGACTTTTGCAAATTCCGCGGCTGAGCTGTTGCCGGAAGCATATTCTGCGTAAACAACTCCTGTCGCACATTTTGAGGTGTCGACTGTTAATTTTTCGACGTAAGGTTCAACCGATGATTTTTCTTCATCAGTCCACTTGTGATGGTCGAACCAGTAGATTTTCCAGCCCGCAGCTTTGGCTTTTTTTGCTGATTCAAGCACTCCTTTCTGATATCCGATATCCGAGATTATGAGACTGTCGCCTTTTCCGCTGCATGAGCCTATCTGCGAGAAGAACCAGTTGAATCTTCCAACAGATGAAAATATTGTAAATATTTCTTCCCCGAATTTTATTCGGCAAACCGCGTCGCATCCTGCAGCGTCGAGATCATTATGAGTTAGGTGGATTATATTTGTATTTCTGGAGACTATTTTTTCCTGCAGAGTGGGTTTGTTTTCTTTTGGTTTGTGTTTACACAGGGGCATTACTTAATAATTATGAATTTGAAACTATAAGCCATTTGATATGTGGTTTTCGGAGATTGAATCAGATTATTATAAATAGTTAATATGCTAATGTTAATAACGCAAGTTGTGCGCCTTTATAGCTCAGTCGGGAGAGCGCCAGACTGAAGATCTGGTTGTCGCCGGTTCAATTCCGGCTGAAGGCATTGTTTTAAAATTATAATTCCCTAACGTTTATCAAGACTGTTTTTTCTCAATATATTAATCCTGTTTCTCCGAATCTGAACAGAACTCTTCTCTTGTTGTTGATGATGTAATTTTCCGCACTTTTTCACAGCGCTCAAGCATGTGATTAAGATAGAGCATCTCATTTTTCATACCGAGGCTGCGCAGAGTATCATATCCTGTTCGATATATGGACGAAGTTCGGGAGCCATCCATTTTACAGGAATCAAATCAACATCACGCCCGAATAAATTTTCAAGATATTTTTTAAACTCAAAAAATCTTCTGAGAGGTAAACCGCCAGTGGTAAATGAGTAAAGCACGTCAACGTCTGAATCCGGTGTGTCTTCACCTCTTGAAACCGAGCCGCATATTCCTATTGTTTCAATGTCGAAACGTTCACGTATCTTTGATAAATTTTCATTCAGTTTTTTGAGGACATCCTCTTTAATACTGACGTATTCTGACATTGATTGTTAACTTATTATATTGCGGTGGAATGTAATGAGTTTTTGCCTTGCAGAAACAGATATTCAACTTACATTCTATGAGACCCAATCAAATTGATATTTATTCAAATCTGTTCTTTAACTGCTTCAGAGAAGACCCTGGAGTTTCAGCTCAATTATTTAATCTTGAAAGAGGCGATGAATTGTTCAAAGCACAGTGCAGAGGAGAGATTGAAGCGTTTGGCAAAGCAGGTCTGTTAACTGCTGTCGGAGAAGATGACGGAATTATGGTTGCTTTTTCAAGTCAATTCACTGAGTTGCCGGAATATATTCAAATTCTTCAGGAGAGTTCGAAATATATTTTTGAGACGGCAAACTCAGAAGAACTTGCTGTAATTATTGACAGGGCTAACAAAGCTCTAATAATCTCACAGCCCGACTGGTATAAAAAATTTGTAACCAATGTATATATTCTTCAGATAATTGCTGTAAATCCAAAAATGTGCGGGAAAGGAGTTTTCAGAAAACTTATCACGCCCCTTATTGAAAAGTCCGACAAAGAAAAAATTCCTGTTGCCCTTCAGACTTACAACCCTGATAATCTCAAAAAATACGAGCACTTTGGATTCAAAATTATGGAATCAGTTTCGTCGAAGGAACTGAATCTCACCTGCTATAATATGCTCAGATATCCTGAGTGAAAATTTTTCATCATCAGATTTGAATCCTGTAAAATAATTCCC
>JAUNXW010000051.1 GCA_030539595.1 Methanocorpusculum sp.
TATGCTGGCATTACAACTGATATCATGAATGTAAATACTGTTGGTCTTATGAATATATGAGGGTTAGGATTTAAAAAAAAGATTTACTGAAGGTGTTCACTTCCTCATGAAACCCAAGAGAACAACAGCTCCAAAAACCGCGGCAAACACCGGAAATGGTGTTGCTGTGGGCTGAGCCTTTTGAGTTTCTGTCGACAAAGCTGTTTCCTGAACTGTAATCGTCTGTGTAGGCGTTTCTGTTATCTTGAGACCTGAACCAAACGATGAACTTGTAATTCCCTGAAGAATTAGGTTAGTCGTCTTCTGAACAATATTATCATCGAATTTCACATAAGGCTGACCTTTATCTGAATATTTCAGAGGTTCAACCGATATGTAAATCTTGTAGGTTGAAGCATCAAAATTATTCGCAAGATTGAATGTTGTTTTCCATGTTCTGTCAAGATTTACCCCGAGAGGTTTGTCAGCAGTTGTAAGATATCCGCCTCCTGCGACAGGAATTTCCTGAATTGGCATATTCGGACCAGAAATATAAAGATAAACAGTGTATGTTTCGGGATTTGTTCCGCTGAGAGTTATCGGGTCGCCAATATAATAAACATGATCTGCGGAGACGCTTCCGACAAATAAACATGCTATAATCAGCATGAGCGTTAAGGCAATAAATGATTTCATAACAATTCCGTATAAAAATAAGGTGAGGATAATATTAAAATTGATGCTTAATATTTATCAGTAAAGTTCAGGACGCTTCTGATGCAGCCGTCCATGTTGAGATACTCAAACTGAGAGAATCTGCCGACCAAGTCTACTCCGTAATTCTCAACCCAGTCTCTTATGATTTTGATATTTTTCAGATATTCGACGTCATAAACAACATATGCGTATTTGAAGCGGTCAACTGCTGCATGAACAACTTCACCGTTTAAAATTCCCATGCGTTTAAGCCCGTCAATTGTGTGAGAGATGAGTTCTTCGTCGGTCATCTTTGAGATTTCATCGCCTTCGTTGTAGGTGATTTCAGCAAGAACAGCCGAACATCCTTTAGGGGCAACCTCAGTTGAAAAGTTTGATGGAAACGACAGCCTGTTGAATTTTCCCCACTTGTTTTCAGGGACATACATCCAGGAAATATTTGGAACTTCGCCTTTGAATCCTACAGATATACAGGCTATTGAATTGTAGCGGAGCTCACCGCAGGCTATTTTAATTTCTTCCGGAGCATTGTTCAGCATCGGCAGAAGAACTTCAAGCGGCACTGTTGAAATTACTCTGTCGAACTTTTCAGATTTGCTTCCCGCAAATACTTTCCAGCCGTCAGATATTTTTTCAAGTTTTGTTATCTCTGTGTTTGTATGAATACAGTCTTTGACAGGTTTTTCTATCGCGCGTACGAGTGATTCAATACCTCCTTCAATTGGGTATGAGAAAACTGCCTGATGAGTGTATCCTTCGGTTTCAATTCCGATGGCTGATTTTATTATGTCTTCAACAGGTGGGCGAGGAACGCGACCGTCCATCCAGTGTTTTGACATTTTGTCTGTTGGATAGTTCCAGATTTTTTCGTTATACGGGACAAGGTAGCATTCTGCAATTCCTTTTCCAAATGTATAGTAAATCCATTCTTTGAAATTCTTAGGCTCTGCCACCTCTCCTTTTTCAACGGCTACAAGATTTTTGATATATTCGTTTATGCAGAAGAATAAGTCATCTTTGGGCAAATCCGACAAACCATTTTCAAACGGATATTTGATGTATTTTCCTTTGTAAAATATTTTGGTGTTGCGGTTTCTGATATCTCTGTTGTCTTCGAGAACGTTCTGCATGAAGTTCAAAACTTCTGTGTCGCGTGAAAATATTATGTGCGAGCCGCCGGAATCAAATGTGAATCCGCTCCTTTTTTCTGATTTGCAGAGACCTCCCGTTTTATTTTCTTTTTCATATACGGTTACCTCATGACCTTTTTCTTTTAAGAGACGTGCAAGCGTTACACCTGTAAGTCCCCCGCCGAGAATTGCCCATTTCATGATTAGTATTTTGTATCTACATTATAATTAATCAGTCTATTACAGATTGTGTTTTCTCTTCTTACTGGTGTAATAGGTGAAGAACGATATAATTGTGCACTAAGCTATATATTCTATATATTTTATGTATGAAACATTCATGTATATTAACCACGAATTTTATGTAAGAAAGAGTGAACTTATGGGTCTAAAAAATATAATTGTTCCGCAGGACAGAATATTTTTTGAGCTGTTCGAAGAACAGGCAGATGTTGTCTGTGAAGCCGCCGACATGCTCATAAAAATCTTTGATGACTACACAAACATCGAAGACAAATACCGTCAGATGAAAGAAATCGAGCACAAAGGCGACGTTGTTGCGCACAAAGCCCATGATGAACTCAACAGAACCTTCATAACTCCTTTTGAACCCGAAGAAATCTCAAGACTTGTAACCTCACTTGACGACGTCATCGACTTCATAGACGACGGCGCACGCATGCTTTTGGTTTATGAAGTTCAGTCGCCCGACCAGTTCATGCGCGAATTTGCAAAATGCATCCGTCAGGCTGCGGACGAAATAAAAACAGGAATCAAAAACCTGAGAACTCTCAAAGACACGGAAGTCATCAACAGTGCATGCATAGAATTAAACAGGCTCGAAAACGTAGCCGATGAAATACTCACAAGCGCACTGAGAAACCTTTTCAAAACAAACGACGCTGTGCAGATAATAAAACTCAAAGACATCTACGAACACTTTGAAATAGCCACCGACAAATGCGAAGACGTCGCGGATGTATTTTCAGCAATAATCATCAGGCACACATAAGAAATGGATACAGTTACAACCGTAATCGTAATACTTGGCATTTTTATAGCACTCGCGTTTAACTTCTCAAACGGCAGAAACGACGCTTCAAACACAATTGCAACAGTCGTCGCAACAAGAGCCCTGAGACCTCAGGTTGCAATAATTATTGCATCTGTATGCTGTCTTGCAGGACCGTTTGTATTCTCTACGGCGGTTGCAAAAACAATCGGCAAAGGGATTGTCAACCCTGAAATTTTCACTCCTTTTTTACTGTTCATCGGTTTGTGCGGTGCTGTTCTCTGGGTTAATTTCTGTTCGCACAATGGTATACCTGTTTCTTCTTCGCATTCGCTTGTCGGCGGTTTAATCGGTGCGGGACTTGCAGAAGGCGGTTTTGCCGTGATTTTCGGACCAAGCCCGGAGATGTTTTTTGGAATGCTTTACTATCTTGCAATAGGAGCTGCTGCAGGAGCTTTGATTATGTTTCTGCTTGCGGTTATTTTTAAGGATTCGATTAAAGTTTTTACAATCCTTGGGGCTTGTGTTGGTGCTGTAATTGCAGTTCCTATCGCTATGATTCTTGGAATATTCCAGTTCAGCGGTCTGCTTGCAATTCTGCTTTTCATTTGTGTTTCTCCTATGTTAGGTCTGGTTGTCTCGTATTTGTTTACGATTATTCTTACAAGAATTACAACCCGCCGTGTTAAGCATCCGATGAAGATGAATAAGTGGTTTCAGCGTGTTCAGATTCTCGGTTCAGGTTTCCAGGCTCTGAGTCTTGGAGGAAATGATGCGCAGAACGCTATGGGAATTATTTTTGCGATTCTTCTGTCTGTAGGTTTAATCGGTGCTGAAGATGCTCTTCCGTGGTGGGTGATTATTCTTTCTGCGGTTGCAATTTCTGCGGGAATTCTTTCCGGAGGATGGAAAGTTATCAAAAAAATGGGTATGGATATTACAAAACTTGTACCTTATCAGGGTTTTTCAGCTTCGGTCTCCGGAGGTCTTGTTCTTTCGTTCATGACTACATTTGGTGTCCCTGTTTCAACGACTCATGTGGCAAGCGGAACAATTATGGGAACGGGTGTGACAAAAGGTGTTGGAGCTGTAAATTGGGGGACTGTTCGTCAGATGGTTACTGCGTGGATTATTACAATTCCGTGCGCAGGGGCTGTTTCATTTATCGGGTATCTGGTGTTCTCGTTTATTTTCGGATTCTGAAAAGAGTTTTTAATTTTTTATGATTCACAAAAAAAGAATATCAGTGAACTTTTGTTCCAGCTGGAACATCGTTCAGCGGAATCAGAAGCGAAGCTTCTTCGCCTGCTGCGAAAAGCATACCGTTGCTTTCCTCGCCTCTGAATTTTGCCGGCTTAAGATTTACAATAACGATAATCTTCTTACCAACCATTTCTTCCGGGGTGTATTCAAGCGCAATACTTGAAACAATCTGTCTTACCTCAGTTCCGATATCAACCTGAAGCCTTAAGAGCTTCTCGGTCTTTGGAACTTTCTCTGCCTTAACAACAAGCCCCACTCTTAAATCGAGTTTGGCAACATCGTCAATTGATACAATATCTGTTGAGTACGGCTCAATCTCTGTCATTTTTTCTTTACCTTCTGCTTTTGCTGCTGCGTCTTTCGCACGCTTTTCAAATACCGCTTCAAGCTCCTCGCGCAGCTTGTCCTCGATTCTTGGGAAAAGCGGTTTAACATCTCCGAGCGTCTTATTCTCAAACGGCGTAAGCGCGTCTGAAATCGGGTGAGACTCAATCTTATCCGTGTATCCGAGCATCTCCCAGAGTTTCTGAGCTGACTCAGGCATAACCGGCTGAATCACAAGAGCGCAGGCTTTTACAATCTGCAAACAGTTTTTAAGAATCTGTGCAGCTGCAGGAACATCATCTTTCAGAAGTTTCCACGGAGCAGAGTTCGAAATGTATCCGTTACCGAAAGCAGCAAGATGCATAATTGCATCAACCGCAATCTTAAACTCATAACCTCTGACAGCAGTCTCAATTTCTTTGAGAGACTTAGCAATCTCGTCAAAGATTGACTGCTCAACAGAAACTTCTGGAACAGCTCCAAGCTTATTTTTCACAAGCGTCATACTGCGGTTTGCAAAGTTTCCGAAAGTGTTGACAACCTCGTTATTAATTCTTGCTTGGAACTCTTTCCACGAAAAGTCAAGTTCTTTCGTGTGGCTCGTGTAAGCCAGAAGATAATATCTTAAGTAGTCCGGAGAAAGTCCCTTATCAAGATAATCCTCTTTAGTCCAGACAACATTTCCGCGCGACTTTGAAAATTTCTCGCCGTTAATTGTAACCATCCCACTTGCAACAATTGCTGTCGGAGGCTGATAACCAGCTCCGTGAAGCATCGCAGGCCAAAAAACACAATGATGATAAATAATATCAGAACCGATGAAGTGAATTCTGTCTCCGTCGCACCAGTATTTTTTCCAGTCAGCGTTGTTTGATTTAGCCCACTCTTCCGTAAACGCAATGTATCCTATTGGCGCATCTACCCAGACGTAGCAGACAAGACCGTCAGCATCTTCTGACGGGAATTTTACTCCCCAGTCGAGCATTCTTGTGATGCACCAGTCTTTGAGTTCGTTTTCAACCCAGCCTATAGCATAGTTTTTAGCGTTGATCGTTCCGCCGATTGTCGGAAGATATTCTAAGAGATAGTCTCTGAAACTGCTGAGTTTGAAATAGTAGTGCTTCTGCTCTTTCAGTTCTGCTTTTGTCCCGCAGGTTGCACATACAGGGTCTAAAATCTCTCCCGGTTCAAGGTGTCTGCCGCAGCCCTGATCGCATTCGTCTCCTCTTGCATGTTTACCGCAGTAAGGACATGTTCCTTCGACATATCTGTCTGGAAGGAATCTTTTGCAGTTTGGGCAGTAACTCTGCTGAATTGTTTTTTCGTAGACGTAGCCTTTTTCTATAAGCGTCTTGAGTATTGATGTTGTGCGCTTATGATTGGTTTCGTCGTCGGTCATTCCAAAGCGGTCAAATCTTATTCCCATCGCTTTGAAGACTTCATCAAAGTGTGCGTGGTATCTTTCGCAGACTTCACGCGGTGAGGTTTTTTCAGCTTCAGCTGTGACGACAATTGGTGTTCCGTGATTATCAGAACCGCAGATGAAGACAATGTCGTCACCTAAGCGGCGAAGATATCACCTGGGATATATGTCCTGAGGTGCCCTAAATGGCATAAGCCGTTTGTGTAGGGTAAACCGCAGGTTACTACGGCGGGTTTATTTGTCATGTCTATATAATTTGGTGTGCTGTTGTATTTAAGTGAACGGAGAGCTAATGTATTTAGAAACATGCGAACCCTTACATTTCCAGTAATTTCTCTGGGCTCAGAACTGCCGAAGTTTCCAAAGGCTGATGCTCTTGCCGATTGGGTTAAATCCCGCTACGGCAAGGAAAGCGATATAATAAGCTGGGCGGTTGAGGAAACAGTTAAGGAGCAGAAGGAGTTTGTTGCTTTTCCTTCGGCTGCGGGTGAGTTTTACCGTAAAAGAATTGAGGATGCGCTTTCCGATGATTTCAGTTTTGATATGAAAGCTGTTTCAGATGATGTTGAAACTGTCCGCAGATATTTTAAAGACTGCCGATGGTCTCTGCCGTCGCCGTTATCTTTTACAAACAGTAAAAAAGATGATGATGCCGATGATGTAATAAACGCATTTTCTAAATTCTTCCGAGAGATGAGAGATGATGGAATTTCCGGGCACATTCTTCTCTCAGATAATCCTGAGGATATTGAACTTGAGGAGTTTTCTTCGCGTAAATTTTTATGGGTAACACCTTCTTCAAAGATTGAAATGATTCTTGAGAGGTCAAGGGATATTATAATCGATTCAAAAGATATAGGTCTACTTGAAGATTTGTTTGATTCGTATAATATCAGATATGTTTACGTTAAAGATGCTGACAGCGCTTCTTTGATGAAAACGCTTGAGATGTTTGATGCTGATTATGTTTGTGTCTGCGGGACTGCGCCTTGTGATGATGTGGCGGATTACTGGAAGAAACTCAGCGAGGTTAGCGTTGAGATGGGGTTGTGAGACGAGGTTCACCTCATCTTACTCTATTGACAAAACGTATAACATCATTAAATTACTCTCACGCTCAAATATATAACCAATCAATGCCTGAAATAAAAGACTTCTTCCCTTATCAAAAATACCGAAACAACCAGAAAGAGATGCTTGAAGAAGCAGCCAAAACCGTCACCGAAAACGGAATATTACTAATCGACGCACCAACAGGCAGCGGAAAATCAAGCGTCATTACAAGCCTTCTTGCAAAAGCTGACGGCAAAAAAATACTCGTAGCCGTTCGAACAATATCTCAGCTCCAAATATTTATCAGAGAACTTGAACTTATCAGACAGAAAAAAAGACCTGACCTCAAATTTGTTTACCTCATCGGAAAAGGAAACATGTGCCCACTCTCAGGCTTCGGCGACGTTTACCGCAGATGCGAAGGAGTAAAAGCCTTTTCAACCGCTCTCATGCAACAAAGAGCTGACAGAGGCTCGTTTGAACCCGGAAAAGACAAACAAATCCTTGACCAGATAAGAAAACAGGACAAAGAACATCCGCTAATTTGCCCATACTTCGTTAACAGCAGAGTTTTCGTTCACTCTGACGAAGGAGGAAGAAGAATGATACCCTCTCCCGAACTTCGCAGAAAAGCCGACAGCGTTCAGAAAAATATTGTCAAACCAGCTGAACTCAACAGTTACGCGGGCGCTGTCTGTCCTTACGACATGATGCTCAACGCCGCACGCGGTGCTGACGTTGTAATCTGCAACTACTATCACTTATTCGACGATGATATCCGCGAACAGCTCTACGTAAATCTTCAGGTCGAGCCGGAAAAAGTAATCCTGCTTCTCGACGAAGCTCATAACTTAGGCGACGTAATACAAACTATCCAAAGCATAAAAATCCGCGAAACAGATATCGAAAACGCTGCAAACGAACTTGCCTCCCTTCGCGACAAAGTCAGGGGAACGGAAGCGATAAGACACATACTGCCCAGAATAGCAGAATTCATAGACGGGCTCAGACGCTCGAACGAAGTTGAAGACTGGTTTGACCCTGCAATTTTCAACAGAATCTTAATCAAAGGCTCGCTTTATCAGAAAGTTGAAGACATCCTAGAAGATATAATCGCAATCAAAGAAGGGCTTCATGATATTGGAATTCAAAAAGGCGACTACCGCGAGACTGCAATTGAAAAACTCTGTGAGTTCCTCTTAAGACTTTACGCATCATACACAAACCCTGCTTTCCTTACGGTTTACTCAAAAGATTCTGAATCCATAGCGCTTGAGGTCAGAAACATTGACCCGTCGCAAAGGCTTCAGGAACTTGTCTCAACTCACGCATCCGTAATTTTAATCAGCGGAACACTTTCCCCTGTTGAATCATACAAAAAATATTATTTCGGTGATATGCCGAAAGTCAGAACTTTGTCGCTCCCGAATTCTTTCCCGAAAGAAAACAGGCTTGTGCTCGGAGCAAGAGATATTACAACCGCATTCTCTAAGAGACAGAACGCTGACAACAATGAAGCAATTGCCGAATACATTTTAGCGTTTGCGAAGCTTCCCGGAAATTCTGCAGTCTATTTCCCGTCCTATCAGCTTCAGCAAAAATATGCGGATATGTGCGAGTCAAAAATACGCTCGAAGATAGTTTATATTGAGCCCAGAGAGTCAAGCGACGCAAACGAGGCGCTGAAAGAGTTCATATCTTTGCCGGCGAAGGGCAAGTCTGGAATTTTGTTTGCTGTCTGCGGAGGAAAATGGAGCGAAGGACTTGACTACAGAGGCGACCAGTTAACCGCTGCTTTTGTTATTGGTCTGCCTCTTGCTCCGTTTACGCAGGTTCGAAGAATGGTTAACAGCTATTTCAGGCGCAAGTTTGGGGCTCAGGGAGAGTTCATCGCATACACTCTGCCGGCAATCAATAAATCAATGCAGGCTTTGGGAAGAGTTTTGAGAACCGAGACAGACCGCGGGGTTTTGATTCTGGGCGATGAAAGATTTCTTTCGAATGATATTTTTGACGGGCTTTCTCCGTGGATGCGCGAGGAGCTGAAAGAGTGCGATGTAGAAACTCTGAAAAATATGCTTTCCAAGTGGTCGAAAAGATGAACCACGGTTCGTGCAGGTTCGGTCTCTGGAGAGTTGCGGTGGATTTTAACGGTGATGTTGTCTATCGCGTGAGTTTTCAAAAGACTGCGCCCGAAGGAGTTGTTCCTGTTCAGTTTACAAGGTTTCTTGCGGGAAAAAGTTTTGATTTTGAGCCGCTGAAATCAGCAGCTTTGGCTGATGGAGAACTTTATTATAAAATATACAGAGCTGTTTCTGAAATTCCTTACGGTGAGACGAGAACTTATGCGGAAATTGCAGAGACTGCGGGAACTCATGCAAGAGTTGTTGGAAATGCAATGGCAAGAAATCCAACACCTCTGATTGTTCCCTGCCACAGAGTTGTTTCAAAAGACGGTCTTGGCGGTTTCACACCGGATTTGGAGATAAAAAAAGAACTTCTCGCAATGGAAAATAAAAATAAGAGATAAGGATATTTTTCGTGATGTACCCGAAGCTAAGAAATATCAAAATTAATTTCAGATCACGCCCTCTCATAAAAAATCTATATTCCATAAAATACAAAATTAATTCAGCAAATGGATAACAATACACTCACCGAATATCTTTCGCAAGGGACGGAGAACCTGATTAAAAACACTCTCAAAAATACATTATCGAACCCCAAAGAATCTGCTTTTCTCATAAGTCAGATGAAATATCAGAGCGAAAATGCCGTGAAGCGCAAACTCTCCGAAAATAATGGGATACATATCCCTGTATTTTTAATTGCGAGTATCACAACAGAATGCAATCTTCACTGCGTTGGATGTTACGCAAGAGCCAATGGAATTTGTTTCGACGAAGTAAAACGTCTGCCTCTCGCAAAAAAAGAAGAAAGGCAGATGCTCACAAAAACCGACTGGGACAAAATATTTTCCGAAGCTGAATCGCTTGGAATTTCATTTATTCTGCTCGCGGGCGGAGAGCCTCTTCTTCGTGAAGATGTTATCGAGGCTGCTGTCAATCACAAAAGAATCATCTTCCCGGTTTTTACAAACGGAACAATCCTTTCAGACAAGATTTTAAAAATTTTCGATGAGCACAGAAATCTTGTGCCTGTTGTAAGTGCTGAGGGTTCGCACGATGAAACAAATCTGCGAAGAGGTGCGGGCACTTACGAAAAAATAGAAGCGAGCGTCTCTGTCTTTGAGAAAAATAAAATTCTTTACGGCGTCTCGTTTACGGTTACAAAAGATAATTTTCAGGAGGTTGTTTCGGATGAATTTCTCAAGCGTATTGCCGAAAAATCTGTTCGTATAGTTTTTTTAATCGAGTATACGGCAGTAGATGCAAAAACCAAAGCGCTTGAACTGACCGCAGTCGAGCGTGATATTCTTGACAAGCGCCTTGCTGTCTTGAAGGAAAAATACAATTCAATTATGTTT
>JAUNXW010000193.1 GCA_030539595.1 Methanocorpusculum sp.
TGATATTTAAATTAATTGGAAATAGTAATTTGTTGATATTCGGGTGTTTTTTGTTGCACCACGAAAGTCACACGAAAATCACGAAAACAAAAACATCAAATTGACTTTTAGCTTTCATAGCAAAACACAAAATCTAACGAAAATCACAAAATGGTTGCTGTTAGCTCTTCTTGTGATACTCATTGTAAACTTAGCAATCCTTTGGTGATTTTCGTTAAATTTCGTGTTTTGCTATGTAAGATAAATCCAACCAAACACATTAGTTTTCGTGGTATTCGTGTTTTTTCGTGTGATGTTCGTGGTGTAACGAAACACACCTACACCCTTAACAGAAAATTTATACTAAATCTTGTCCAACAGATTTTTTTACGATTGGACAAGCTCTTATTGAAAAGCTTCAATACTTCATCATAAAAAAAATATTATCTCACTCAACCAGCTTAACATTATCCAGAACAGGCGTCAGCAAATCTTCAAAAGAATTTACCAGCACGGACGCAAACGTATAATATTCATCGTTTATAGGCTGAACCATCGCAAGATAAAGGTCAACATAACCTTCTTTATCTTCATTGGGTAACATATATGTCATAAACCCGCTTCCGGCTTTAGCAAGCATCAGACTGAGCCTTGTAAACGAACCGCCGTAGAGACCACCCAAACCGGTTACAGAATCTCCCGCAAGTTCAGGATACACAACAGAAGCATACAATTTTCCATCCATATCAAGAACAGCGATATCGGAAATATCTGTTGTAAGATTAGGGGCGAAAATTTCAGCGGCATTTTTCCCGTTATCCGTAATAGTTGAAATAACATAATCAATACCCATCACAGACGCATCCTTTACCAAAGCTCGCGACAGCGTTGTAATATCAGGTCTCATATTGTAATCAATTTCTATCGCATCGGCAGCTCCCGTAATCACACCGTAAATAAAACAGGAATTATCAATCGGCATAATTACCCCAATTGTATAAATTGCAGCTCGCGGAAAAACTGTTCTCTCAACCGGAACTGTATAATAGATATATCCTCCGCCCTGCTCGGCTGTGTTTACTGCTGCCTGCATATAAGAATAACCGTAAACACCGCGGTTATTCATATAATTTTCCCCGGTCCTTCCCTTTGATGCGGCAATAACATTGCCTTTCATATCGACAACGAACATAAGAGAATCATAATATCCGCTGTTAATATGTTTAATGCATTTTTCTTTCCCGTAGACCGAAGCATAATTGAAAGCATCACGGACGTCATAAATCATATCTTCTGCATTAAGAGCAGATGCATTTTCATAATTCAGTTCGGGCTGATTCAGTTCTTTTACAAGATAGATGGTGTGATATTTGCCGTTGCCGTAATAATATTGACGCCAAGCTGTAATTTTTTCTGTTTTAACCGACGGGTTATAAATATATAATTCTCTGCTTGTATACTGACATGCTCCTTTTTCCGATTTCACATCTGGAATATAAACCGTTCTGTCAAAATATCCGCTTTCCTTTGGTATAACATTTGCCGATGCTTCATTTATTGATGAGTAGAGAATGTTGTTGCCGCTGTCTGTTACAAAACAGACATAATTTCCGTAAGAACGTTTTGTTCCAAGATTGTCGGCTAAGTAAAGCATTGAATAGAAGTCGGTTACAAATGCCAGATACCCGTGATACTCTCCGTCTTTTGTGTAAACGGGTTTGTAATAGATATTGATATATCCATGATACTTAGTAAAGACATTTGTTCTGATAATAAGACCGTTCGAATCTTTAAAATCCTGTTCGGTCAATTGTTTGGAATAATCAGAGAGGTCAATATCAAGCATTACAGGTACAGAAATGTATCCGCCGTGAAGGGCGTCGCTGAATACTATTGCGGTAAGTCCGGGGTTTTGAGAATAATAATCACTGAGGTAATGTGTTATGTCATCATGAGTGTTCATAACCCCTACGTCTTTTGCAATATCTGTCATTTCAGACAGAGTATTATGCCCGATTGAAGCGATATCATTTGAGAGGTCTTCAAAAGCCTGATTCATATCTTCAGGGATTTCAACTGCGGTTGTTTTTACAGCAGGTTCGTCGGTGATGCAGCCGGCACAAATCAGCAAAGACGTGAGTGCCAAAATTAATATGAAGTGATTTTTGATTTGCTTCATGTGAATCTTATCTCCGCTATTTTCAGAGGAGCTGTTTTTCCGTCGATAAATTCTCCGCGTATGTAGACATTGGTTGTGCCTTGAATACCATATGCAACAGATTCGTAAGTTATTATTCTCTGACCCGGTTTGATAATTTTTTCAGCCTGTGAGGCGGTTAAATCAACACCATCAATTGTCAGATGAATACTTTTCAGTTCGCTTACTCTTTCTCCGCCGATGATTTCAACGATTAGACTGTTACCGTGAACATTTATCTGCATAGATACGCCGGCTGATTCCTGAACTTTTTCAACGGTGTAATTTGCGGCAAAGACAGCTATTGCACAACCGATTATTAAAATCACTGCGGCAACTATTATTACCGCAATGAGACCGGTTGTCGCTGTGCGTCCTTTTTTTATGTATTGACGCTCAGGCGCTTTTTTCTTTACCACGATACTTTCCTTTTGGATTGATTATATTTCCTGACTTTGTTC
>JAUNXW010000052.1 GCA_030539595.1 Methanocorpusculum sp.
ATTGTTATGTATTGATGTAAGAAATATTGTATAAAATATGGAAATATATTATATGTGATAGCCTAACCTTATTTAGGGATATAACAACATAACGAAAAATCATGTTCAACTGTGTAACATATCAATTGGACAGCCTCAAAACAATCCCATCAACTACATACTATATTTAATCCCGAAGATACAATAATTAACCAATGACACTTGGCACAGACATAGCAAAAAAAATAGCCGATGTAGTCGACAAAGACATTCACGTGATGCACGTATGCGGAACACACGAAGCCGCCATTTCAAAATACGGAATCCGCTCAGTAATTCCTCCGGAGTTCAAAATAGTAATGGGACCGGGCTGTCCTGTCTGTATTACTCCTCAGGGAGAAATAGATGCTTCCTGCGAACTTGCCGAGCGCGGCTGTATTGTCTGTACATACGGAGACCTTTTGCGTGTTCCGGGCTCAAAAACCTCTCTTGAACATGTAAACGGAGATGTCAGAATTGTTCAGGGAATAGCCAAAGCCGTTGAAATCGCAAAAGAAAACCCGACAAAAGAGGTCGTCTTCATATCTGTCGGATTTGAAACAACAGTTCCGACAGTTGCCGCAACTCTGCTTTGCAAACCTCCTGAGAATTTCAGTATCTTGGTTTCTCACAGATTAGTTCCCCCTGTTATGAAATGGCTTATGGCTCAGGGCGAATCAAAACTTGACGGATTTATTCTTCCGGGACACGTCTGCGCTGTAATGGGATATCACGAATACGAGCAGTTCAAAGTTCCGCAGGTCGTTGCCGGATTTGAACCCGAAGACATTCTCTTAGGTCTTCTGATGATAGCAGAACAGGTTGAAAACGGAGAAGCAAAAGTTGAAAATGCTTACCCGCGTGTTGTTTCAAGAGAAGGAAACGTAAAAGCCCAGAAACTTATGGCTGATGTTTTTACACCGACAGATGTTGAGTGGAGAGGTTTTCCTGTAATTCCAGACTCCGGATTAAAACTTAAACCCGAATTTGAATGCTATGATGCCCAGAAAAAATTCGATCTTGTATATGCGAAGGTCACAAAGAAAGCTGGATGCATCTGCGACAAAGTCCTAAGAGGACTTGCTGAGCCTTCTGACTGTAAACTTTACGGAAAAGCCTGCACCCCAAGAATTCCTGTCGGACCTTGTATGGTTTCGCACGAAGGAGCCTGCAGAATCTGGTATCAGTATTCAAGAAAACAATAATTTTTTTATTTCGACTGTGTCTGTGTAATACAGTGTTTTTTTTCACTAAAAAAAGATTTATTCCATCTCTGAAAAGACCAGTTCATAGACCCAGTCTTCGAGCATGGGACATTTTGAAACATCACATTCTTCATCGCATGCGACGCATGGAATGATTTTATCTCCCGCCATAAGAAGAGAGACATCAAAGACAGCCGATTTTTTCGCGGGCTTGATTAAATATGTCCGCGTTTTATCTTTCTTATACTCAAAACGTTCGATTAGCCCGTCTGTTTCAAGTCTCTTTAAAATGCGCGAACAAGTTCTGCTGTCAACATCGATTTCTTTCCAGAGGTCGCTTTGCGCAATTCCTTCCGGATATGATCTGATGCATTTCAGAGCAAGTTCGTTTTGTTCCTGTTCGGTCTCCTTTGTCATGTTTTCAGTTTATCGGAGAAATGCTCAGGATGTTGTTTCCGCGAATCACGACTGTGCCGAGGTTTCTTTTTGCATTTCCTCTGATTTCTATGACATCTTCCATGTGAAGGTTCAAATATTCATCCATTGCGACTAAGATGCCTTCAAATTTACATCCTTCGTCTTTTATTTCTACTGAGATTTTTGAGTCAACGAGTGAGTTGACTTTTTTTATCGGAAGAACAATACTTGATACCATAAGTAAATTAGGTTGGATATATTACCTAATTAATCTGCGGATTTGAAATTCTGAAAATCTATTTATTTGTGCTATTCGCCTGCTAAAATTCAGATGGTGATTGATTCCACAGCTTCAAGCGCGGAAAGTTCATCTATTGCCGCAGCCGGTATTTTGCCGTCGATGATTATTACAAGTCTGGGGTTTTCGACGAAGTAGGGGTCTGTGACAAATATCTGGCGCAGTGTTAGGTCGTGAGAAGCGATGACTGATACTGCTGCGGCGACTATATTTTTTCCGCCCGCGTTTTTGGGAATTATTGTGACAACCGAGAGACCTATGTTTTTGGCGACATCGGTTAAGTCCGGTGTTACTCTTAAGCGCGTGAATATGGGTTCGAGTTCATCAAAGTCCATTATGCGCTTTATTGTTGTGTCAACAACTCTTCGGTCTACTTTTATGACGCGGGCAAGCGCTGAGGCTGATATTTCTATTCCGTTGGCGTTTACTTTTCCTTCCTCTGAGATTCCAAGACCGTTTTCAATCAGAAATCTTACTACGCGCTGCTGCGAGGGTGAGTCTTTGAATAGTGAAAGTATTTTATTCCACATTGTATAAAATTGTCTGTTGCGTGACATATTAATACATTCGTTGAGTTTTTGAGATTTTCTTTTTTGAAATTTGTACAAATAATTTCAACAGGTTTATTTAGTTGTTTAACCGATATGTATAGGTCAAAAGGCGAGGGTAGCCAAGCCAGGTCAACGGCGCTAGCTTGAGGGGCTAGTCTAGTAGTAGTTCTTGGGTTCGAATCCCATCCCTCGCACTGTTTTGTTTTATTGATTGACTTTTCTAAAAAATTTATTTGGCTTTTTCTCGTCTTATGTGAAAAAAATACAATCCTCATAATTTTCACAGATTTGCGGACAAGATAATCGTCAATCAAAACGAACTGATAAAGTGAGGACTAAACTTAACACAAGAAAAATAAATTATTGAGTGATTAGCTACAATTGGTTAAAATTAGCGGTTTCATTTATTTTTTGAAACAAGATAACGAAGCCTCGCTAAACAGCATCCGCCGTAATCATAGAAAATCAATCAATAAATATTGCTCCAAAGAGAAAAATTATATCTGCAGATATCATTCATTAACACAGGTAAACATCTTGGACTCATCCGAAAAAGACAAATGCCCGATAATATTTCTTCCGGGAATACTTGGAAGCCGCCTCTACACACAGGACGGTCAGTTAGTGTGGTTTTCAATATACGGAATATCACGCAATACAGAAAATCTCGCAATAGAAAACGAACTTGCAGTTAAAAACAACTTCACAAATCTAAACGGCAAACCTGCGGTCGAAAGAGAATACGGCTCTGTAGGTCTGTATCTGCCGTTAATCGACAGGCTCTGCGCTGATTTTCCTGACAGAGAGATTTATCTCTTCTCCTATGATTTCAGAAAATCATGCGCCGATACAGCCGACAAACTCAATGAACAGATAGAGTTCATCTTAAACAATTCAGCGCACGAAAAAGTAGACGTTGTCGGTCACAGTATGGGCGGACTTGTAATATCATCTTACGCTGAAAAATACGGCACAGAAAAACTAAATAAAATTGTTACGCTTGGAACTCCATACGAAGGAGCTCCAAACTGTATTTATGTAACGGTCAACGGAGCATTTTTCGGTCTCCCCTATTACCTCATTGAGCAGTCGGGAATAACCCGCGAGATGGTTTCAAAATACCCGGGAGTTATTGAACTCTTCCCTTCAGTTGAATATCTTAAAAATCATCCGTTCAAAGAAGATGAAAAAACTCTGTCAACAGAAGAGACCGAAAATATTCTAAGAGATAAATTCGGTGAACTTTATGACATCAGTCAGGCAAAAATATTCTCGCGAAACGTTAACGGGGCGCACAAAATCGCAGCTTTGAATAATTCATATTTTGCCGTCGGCAAAAACCGTCTGACAACAATCTCGGTTATTTTTAAAGACGGCATCACCAAAAAAATTTATTCGCGTAAAGGAGACGGAGATGTTCCTTATGATTCGGGAACTATGTTCGGGCTTTTGGAAAAACTCGGCGAGGACGATAAGGGAAGAAAACGTTTTGTTTCATTCAGCGTCAAACACAATAATCTGCTTATAGCGCCCGAACCGCTTAACTGGATAAGAAGTGTGCTGAGCTGAGATATTTTTTCCTGAGTGAGCCGAAGGCTGGCGAGTGGTTTTCGTGGTATAACGAAACGCACCCACACCGCAACAGAATAGTTAGACTAAATCTTGTCCAACAGATCTATCCACTATTGGATAGAATCACCTCTTTGTCCAAAATCCGTCTCTATTATAATCCACCAAAACCAACATACTAAGGTATTATCTACTGTTAAGACAATAGAGGAGTGAATATCACTTGGCAGCACTAAACTACACTGAAGAAGATAAACGGTCTCTTTATCAGGCGTTATTATACGGATATAATCGCGCAGGGGACAATTCAATAATTCTTGCATTTTACGGCAGGCACATGCTGTTTAAGCAGTTCATGGATGAAGTCAGCGCAACAGCTGCGGCTTTCATCAAACACGGCGTGAAAAAAGGCGACTGCATAACAATTTACGCACCGAATATTCCACAAAGCGTAATCGCATTATACGCAGCAAACCGCATTGGTGCAATAGGAAATATGGTTCACCCGCTTTCAACAAAACAGGAGGTTCAATACGCAATAGACCTCACCGAAAGCAAAATTGTTCTGACTGTTGAACTCAACGAAGAACTTGTCTCAAACAACAAAGACCTTGAAGTAATCCGCTGCAAAACAGCGGGTTACTTCCCGACCAATCTCAAAGGACTTGTGATGAAAGCAGGTTTCGGATTTGCAATGCGTAAATACGGTTCTGTCGAAAATGTCAAAGCTGTTACCGCATGGACTGATTTACTTGAAGAAGGTAAAAAACTCATAGCTGAAGGATTCACACTTCCCAAAGAAGACGGAAAAGCAGAAGATACAGCCGTCATCATGTACACCGGAGGAACAACAGGAGTTTCAAAAGGTGTAATGCTTTCAAACTATGCAGTCAACTCAATTTCAATGCAGATGCTTATTGATGTCGGTGTCGGAAAGACTGATGTTGAAGACGGCTTCCTTGCAATTCTTCCGATATTTCACGCCTTCGGTCTTGCCGTTACAATTCACGCTCCTCTTATCTCCGGCATGAAAGTCGTTTTAGTACCGCGCTTTGACCCGAAAGGCTGTTTCAATGAAATCAAGCGTGAAAATATTTTATTTGTTCCGGGTGTTCCCGCATTGTTTGAGAGAATGTATCCGTTCTTTGAAAACTACGACATGTCAAAAATGAAACTCATGTGCAGCGGAGGGGACAGAGTTTCTGCCGAGCTTGCAGCAAAATACAATAAAATTCTTGCACGTGACCACGCTGATGTCAAGTTCAGAGCCGGCTACGGTTTAACCGAAGCAAGCGGTACATGTACACTTGTTCCAAACGACTACGACGTTTTACCTTCCGGCTGTATTGGAGTTCCAATGACGGGAACGCAGATTTGCGTTGTGAAGCCGGGAACAACCGAAGAAGTTCCCGAAGGTGAAGAAGGAGAACTTTGTTTCCTCGGACCGGCAATTATGAAAGGGTATCTGAAAAACGAGGAGGCAACAAACGAAGTCCTGAGAAAACATGCGGACGGAAAAACATGGCTTCATACGGGAGACATTGTTGCTGTTAGAAAAGACGGCAATATCTGTTTCCGCTCACGCTATAAGAGGCTCGTTAAGGTTAACGGCTACAATGTTTACCCTTCGGTTATTGAAGAAATAGTTCAGGCTCATCCTTCGGTTAAACAGGTTTGTGCAGTCACAACCCCGTGGAAAGACAACCGCAAGATAAAACTCTTCGTTGTTTTAAACGAAGGTGCTAATGCGGCAACAGTTGAATCTGATTTAATTGAGTTCGCTAAAAAAAGCGGTCTCAGCCGCTGGAGTATTCCCGTAAAAGTTGAGGTTGTTGAGGCTTTGCCGATGACAAAATTCAGCAAGGTGGATTATATGCTTCTTGAAAAACAGGAGCTTGAAAATTCCAAAAAACAGTGATTATCTAATTTTTATTTTTAAATCCCGTCGCTTCTTTTACTTCTATTTCTTCCATTTCGTCCAGATACGGCAGAATACATTTCAGATATTTCCGCTCGCCTGCGGGTATTTGAAGAACTCCTTCTTCTATTATTTCTGCTGCAAGCGGCTGTTCTTTGAGCATCTGAATTATGTCTGCCGAAGCGCCTGCTATTTGTTTCATCTGTTTCTGCATATTTTTGAGCCAGTCATTTATTTCAAGTACGGGACGAAAGTCTAAGTCTGTCAGTCTGTATTTTTCTATGTCCGCTTTTACGGAAGAATTTCGTGCAATTGTTTCATCCATATACAGATAGATGTTTATTTTTTCTCTGTCTCTTATGTCTTTTAAGGCGATGATGTCAACGTGCTGTCCGACAGAAGGTAACTCACTCATGATTATTTATTGTCTTTATTTGGTTAGAATATTTATGTCTGATATTCTCTCAACTGCTATTTCTTTTCTGCCTGAGTAGGTTTCGGTTTTGCCGATTACTTTTACGCGGTCGCCTTTCATGAGAAACAGGCTGCTTCCTCCTTCGTAAATAAAGACGGTGACGCCTGAGACGTTTGCGATTAAGTGACCGCCCGTGCTTGTGATTTTTGTGTCGTAAACTGTGCCTTCATATTTTACCAGTGTGCCGTCTGAGAGGTTTTCAGAGTATTCAACAGCACCGCGGTCTTCAATTAAGAAAGTGGTCACGAAGAATAATACGGCAAGAGCAATTATTACCGCTGTTAAAATTATGACTGCCTTTTTTTCGGGGCGGGAGAGAAACATAATTTTTCTTTGTCGCAGTGGGTTATAATTTAATCGAAACGGTGGGGATGTACAATGGTTGATTTTTTTTTTCGCGTGGTTTTCGTGGTGTAACGAAATACACCACAGACCAACAGAATACAATAAACCCTTATCTCTTTTTCACAACCCGCTTGCTTCTCAGAAGTCTGTTATATGTAATCGCAAACCTGTGGGCTTCGTCCCTTATCTCCTGTAGATACATATTTGCCTTAGTTTTCTTATCGAAAGGCAACGGGAAAGGTACACCGGAAATATAAACCTCCTCCTCAGCCTTCGCAAGAGAAATCACAGTAATATCCAAAGACAAATCATCAAGAACCCGCTTGGCATACCCCAGCTGACCTTTTCCTCCGTCGATTACAATCAGGTCGGGCAGTTCTTTATCCTCGTTCACGAGCCTTGTATATCTTCTTCGAACAACCTCTGCCATACTCGCAAAATCATCGATTCCTTCAACCGTCTTAATCCTGAACCTGCGGTAATTTTTCTTATCCGCTCTGCCGCCTCTGAACTGAACCATTGAAGCGACCGTATCTGTTCCCGCAAGATGAGAAATATCAAAGCACTCAATAACATTCGGCGGACTTTTCAGTCTCAGTGCTTTTTGAAGCTCAGTCACCTTAATCTCGTCGCCGAAGTGGGTTGTCTCGATATTCTTACCTGCAAGCTCTATCAGCTTCTTTTTCGCGCCCTGCTTTGGAACAGTAATGGTTACAGCGTGTCCGGCAAGTTTTGAGAGATAACTCTCAGGCGACTCCTCAAGTTCATTTTCAATAATAATCTCTTTGGGCACAGGATTTTCCGCATAATACGCGGAAAGAAACTCTTCAAAGAACCAGTTGGATTCATCAAAAATAAATTCATCGCGTCCGCCGAGAGTTCCCTTGTAGACATGGAACACGATTAAGTAAACCACATTGTTGTGAACTCTGTAGGCAACAACATCTTCATCATGGTCAGTCTTGCGCATAACATACTGTCTCTGAGAGAGATTCTCAACCGCCTCAATCATATTTCTGACCTCAAGAGCCGCTTCGTATTCCATAGCTTTTGAATACTGCTCCATCTCATCCGTCAGAGATTTGACCAACTCCTTAGTGTTGCCCTTTAGTGCATCCGAAGCGTATCCGCACTGTTTAGAATACTCAGCCTTTGTAACTTTTCCTGTACATGGACCAGAACAGTTTCCTATATGATATCTCAGGCAGGGTCTGTGATTTTTGGGTAAGTTCATACATGAGCGAAGCTTGAAGGTTTTCTTCACAACCGACAGACAATAGTCGCGTTCTTTTGCCGAAACAAACGGTCCGAAATAATTCCCCCGCGAAGTTTTTCTTCGTGCAATTCCTATTCGCGGGAACTCTTCGTTTGTCATCAGGATGTACGCGTAGGTTTTTGAGTCGCGCAAATCTATGTTGTATTTAGGAAGATGCTTTTTGATAAGCGTGTTTTCCAAAAGATAAGCCTCTTCGTCCGTATCGGTTACGATGTATTCAAGGGAGACTATGTTTGAGACAAGCTTTTTAGTCTTTGGGTCGTGGTCTTTCTTCTGAAAATACGAAGAGACCCTTTTTTTCAAATCCTTGGCTTTGCCGACATAGATAATCGTCCCGTCCTTATCTTTGTAAAGGTAACATCCCGAAGAATGGGGAACGGAAGAAATGTCGGGCGCAGTCATAACCCTTTTAAAAAAATCAGAGAGTCTGTATTATTTCTTTTACAGACTTGTAGACGATTTCAAGACCTTTAACTAAGGTCTCTTCATCAATTGTGATTGCCGGCATAATTTTGATTACGGTGTCTTCGCTTCCGGAAAGTTCGAGGATAAGACCGTTCTCAAAGCATTTTTTGCGTATTGCCTGAGTTGTTCCGAGAGGATAGTCACGCATATCAATTCCCCACATTACACCGAGACCTCTGCACTCAATCTCTGAGTTGATTAATGGGATGTGTTCTGATAAGAACTTAGCTATTATTTCTCCCTTGCGCACAGCCATTTCATCGATATGTTCTTTGACGAAATAGTCTATAGCCGCTTTTCCTGCTATGAATGACGGCTGGAATCCTCTGAATGTTCCGTTGTGTTCTCCGGGCTGTAAGACATCATACTCGGGCTTTACAAGAGTGATTGCGGCGGGTAAACCGATTCCACCGATGGATTTTGCCATTACTACGATATCGGGCTGAATCCCCGCTCTTTCAAACGAGAAGAAAGCTCCGCATCTTCCGCAGTCAGACTGAATTTCATCTGCTATTAAAAGCATGTCGTGCCTGTCGCAGAGAGCGCGGATGTCTTTGAGCCATTGGGCTGGAAGAACATTGATTCCTCCTTCGCCCTGAACGCTTTCGATGATGATTCCTGCGGGCTTGTCAACACCGCTGTGGTCGTTGTTCAGGATTGTTTCTATGTAGTCTATCGTGTCGAAGTTTTTAAAGATTGCCGGGTGAGGCACGTGAGTTACATCAGATAGGTGAACCCCGCAGGCGTCGCGTGCTACTCTTTCTGTTGTGACAGCAAGAGAACCGAGTGACATTCCGTGGAATCCGCCCATTAAGGCAAGCATGTGAGAACGTCCTTTTACTTTGCGTGCGATTTTAAGAGCTGCTTCAACCGCATTTGTTCCGGTCGGTCCCGGGAACAGAATTTTGTAGTTGAATCCTCTCGGAATCAGGATTTTATTTTCAAGGGTTTCGATGAATTCTGCTTTTGCTGCAGAGTACATGTCAAGCCCGTGAATAAGTCCGTCGCTTTGGAGATATTCTATAACTTTGCTTTTGATGTAGTCGTTATTGTGCCCGTAGTTGCAGGCTCCCGCACCGCACAGGAAGTCAATATATTCTTTGCCCGTCTGATCTGTTAATATAGAACCCTTGGCTTTTGTAAAAACTGTCGGGTATTTTCTGCAGTAAGACCTTACATTACTCTCGTATTTTTCAAATACGGTAGTTTCCATTAAACCTTTGTTTGTTTTTTCAGTACCCATAGATCACACCTCTTTATAGACAGTATGAGTTTATAGGAAATTACTAACGCGCCAATTCAGGCACGGCCTTACATCCCCGCATTTTATGTGACCGGCGGCTCTGTGATTAATTAATTAGGTTGAGCCCCTCAAGGCTTAAAGATGTCCCTTATGAAATATAGGGTTACAGCCTGATTTATGGAGTTCCGAACGTTTTTGAATGGATTCAAAAAACCCTGTATGTGTCAGAATTAACTATCCCAAACACGAGGGGGTTTAATTGTTTTTTGCGTGAGGGGATGGGTGATTTTTTTGGGAAGACCTTACGCGCACAGAGTTGTATTTTTTCAAAGGAGAGGCTGTGCTTTGTGAGTTTACAAAAAATTGTTTATGCTCTTCTTGTTGATTGTTCAGCGGGAGGAGAGGAAAAAAGTTTATTTTCTTCTTATCAGAAGAAGACAGCCAAGCGCGAGCGCTAACCCTGCCAATCCCATCGGGCTTGCCGTCGCTGTTGCTGTAGGCACAGCGGTTGCCGTCTGTGTAACTGAGGTTACAGTTACGACAGGTTCTGCTGTTGCCGTAGGTATAACAATATTTTCAT
>JAUNXW010000194.1 GCA_030539595.1 Methanocorpusculum sp.
TGGACAAGATTTAGTCTAAGTTGTTCTGTTGCGTTTTGAACGCACATCGTTACACACTGCAACAGAAAACTTAGTCTAAATCTTGTCCAACGGATTCGCATAACGATGGGACAAACTCATTCAGACTAATACAAACATAAAATTCATTTCCATATCAATAAAAAAAAGTTCTCCAAAAATTAATTTGTAATTTCTGCGCCGTGGTTTCTGGCTTTGGTAACAATAACCGAACCATCATCGCCGAGCAAATCTTTAGTTGTCTCAACGATGTCTTTATTGTTCTTATCAAAAACGGTGAAGACGGTCGGACCGAGAGAACTTAATCCCACACCGTAAGCTCCCGCGTCACGCATATCGTTCATCAGTTTGGAAACCTTTGGAGGCTGTAGATAAGCAATCTCAATTTTATTGAAAGCGGTGTACTGGATTTCGTCCAGAGCGTGCCCGAACTCCTCAATGTCTTTTTCGATTAAGAACGGGACGAGATTCATAAAAATAAGGTGCGAGACCTGCTCAACCTCATTTTTACGGATAGGGCAGTATTTCTGGAAAACATTAATTTCTTCCTTGCCGTTAAGATTCGTGGCGTGATTCGGAATTGCGAGAAGCACACTCCACTCTTTTGGGAACTCATAGCGCCCGATTAAAACAGGCGGCTTGGCATCTGATGCGGATGACGGCATAAACGTGCTTTTCTCTTTCAGGCTGTGCCCGCCGTCAACAATAAGCCCGCCCTTGTCAAAACCGTGAACTCCTATACCCGATGTTCCGCCGCGCCCGACAACACACCCAAGTTCATAACTTGTGACATGAAGTCCCATGATTTCTGTAACGAGTTTACCTGCGGCAAGCGACATCTGAGTTCCTGAGCCGAGTCCCGAGTGAGCCGGATAGGCTTTTTCAACGGTAAAGTGGAAACCGCAGTCGGGTTTATAATATTCAATTGCTTTTTCAGCGGCGGCATTTACTTTTTTGAATGCCGCATCTCTGATGATTTTATCAGTGATATCCTTTGCAAAATCTACGGTTACGCCTTTGTCGGAAGGTTCGGCGCGAAGCGAGAAGTCGGGTTTATCCAAGACAAGCCCAACCCCTCCGTCAACTCTTCCGTAAGAACCGTTGAGATCTATTAACGCAATGTGCAGACGTGATGGTGTGTTGATAATCATTTGATATTTGTCTTCTGACAGTTAGCGGTATGATATAATAAAGTTTGCTCTAACTCAATTACAGCAAACCGCTGTAACTGACTGTTATATAATCAGACCGCCCAAAATAATATAGATTCGTTTGGGAAAAAGATACTGGGAAGTTGATGCACTTCGAGGAATTGCCTTACTGCTGATGATTTTCTTCCATACGTTTGCGTGTATGGTTCTTTTCCATATGATTGAAGAGACGCCTGAGTTTCTTTCGTTCTATCAGTTTTACCTCACATCAACAATTACCTTCGTAACTTTGGCAGGAGTTTCACTTATTCTCAGACATGCGAGGCAGAAAGGAAAAACCTCAAAATCCTACTACAAATCAATCATAATCAAGTCTGCGGTGCTGTTTGTTATTGCGCTGTTTATAACTCTGTTTACGTGGCTGTTCTCGGTTTTTGCTCTCGGAGGAGGAACATATATTCAGTTCGGATTCCTTCACATGCTCAGCATTTCTATGTTCCTGTCAATCTTTTTCCTCAGGTTCGGCAAATGGAATCTGCTTATCGGCGCTGTGTTTGTAATAATTGGGGTTTTACTGATGCCCATTATACACTCTCCGTGGTGGTTGTTTCCGATTGGAATACACAACGCGGAATTTATTGTCGGCGCAATGGAATATTTCCCGCTTCTTCCATGGTTTGGGGTTTTATTAATCGGCGTTGGTCTTGGAACTCTGTTTTATCCAAAAGGGGTGCGCAGATTTGAAATACGCGACTGCGGAAAAATAGGGAACTTCCTCGCCAAAATCGGAAACGGAAAAGTCACGCTCGGAGTTTATCTCGCACACGCACCGGTTATAATGCTGATACTCTGGATAATTTCTCTTGTTACCGGATTCGGATATCTTTGAATAAATCTTATAAAAAAATTACAGAGTCCAGCTCTGCATATCTCTTGCGCCGAACTTATAATCCCATGGAATTTTATGGCTCATGTGAACACAGAACCACTCTTTAGGATTAAGTTCGCCCGCGAGTTTTTCAGCGTCCGCAATATTCATATGCTTTGAAATTGTCACATCAGGCAAAAAAATACCGTCAAGAAGAAGAAGGTCTGCATTTTTCATAATCTCAAGCGACCGCTCACAGATTTCAGCTCTCGTATCGCATGAATAAACAAAAGTCTTACCGTCTGAATCAATTCTGACACCGTAGGTTGGAGTATCATGAACAACAGGAAATATTGTAACTTTCATACCGCAGATTTCCGCAGGCTCAAAAGGTTTCAGAACAAATTCATCATGCTTCATGAACGAATAAACTTTCCCGCAGTAATCAAGAACTTCTTCCGCTCCGAAAACAGGAATACTCTCACGCTGAATTCTGAAAAAATCCCCGAAACCCATAAAATGATCATAATGTCCGTGAGTCCAGATTAACGCATCGATATGAGGAGAACCTGCAAGCAGAAGCTGC
>JAUNXW010000195.1 GCA_030539595.1 Methanocorpusculum sp.
GGAAACTGAGATAACAGTCGAGGATATGGAAAACATGAATACCTTATCTTTAGAAATAATTGAGGCATACAATGAACAGAGTCAATAATAAAATAATTCTTATTACCGCGGCAGTACTTTTGCTGAGTTTGCTTGTCTGCGGAGTTTTGGCAGATGACAGCACTACAGCCGGTATAATTAAGAATGCATCCAACGGACTTGTTACAGTTTCAGGCGACGTGAGAACGGTTGAATCGGATGTTTCCAATGTAATTACGCTTAACAACAACATCAATGTAAATTCCCCTAACGTGTATGATGAGATAACCTACGTCGCTTCAACAATAGATAGAATATCAGCCAATTCCAAGTCCGTCTCAGATAAATTAGAACCTGTCAGAAGTTCGCTCAGTGAGATTGCACTTAATACAAAATATCCGCCCGAAGGATTATTTACAGTCAGTGCGGGTGTAAATAATATCGCAAGCGAATTAGGCAAAGTTCCATCAGACCTTTCAGCTGTTTCGGCAGAACTTATTGAAATAGCAAATAAAGCGGAAAATCTTTCAGAGTATCCGACAGAAGTTCCAACCGAAACACCTGCAGCGGTTGAAACAAGAACTCCGTCATTTTACGATGATGGAAATCCGATTTTACCGCCTGATGAAGAATCATCATATGTAAGTCAGTACAGTTCTGAAGAAACTCCTGAAATAGACTACTCCGCATACTACACATCCGAAAATCTTTCCTCTGATTTGGCAAAAGTTTCTGCCGAGCTTGAGACAATAAAAAATAATCTGAACAATGCTGCATCAAATTTAATATTATTCTCAGCACAACTTTCAGTTATAGCCAATGAACTGGACAGCAGCATTCCTGTTGAACCTATCCCAACAGAAACAGCAACTCCTGATATAACATCAACCGAGACGGTTGCACCGACCGAGACAGTCACACCCACAGAAACCGATGTAACTTTTGTGCCGACCGGAGAGGCTACACCTGACGATAATACAACAGTCCCCGCAGAAGAAGACAACACCTTCGGAACAGTTCTGATTTTTATAATAATCGGCGCTGCTGCTGTCGCTGCGGTAATTGTTGTTGTAATAGTTCTCAGAAAGAAAAATGCTGACACGAGCAAAAAAAGATTCGATGAACTCTCCGCAAGATTAACACAGACGCAGACCGCACCTGTAAAAACCGAAAAAATTGAGGAGGGGAAAGAACCCGAAGAAGAATATACTGCACCGTTCATTGAAGAAGTAAAAACCACAGAGCCTGTCAAAGTTGAAAACGTCAGAGAATTCTCGCTCAGCGACGCTGACATCCCCATAATTGAAGTTTACAGAATCGTAGCAAAATCAATTTCCAAGAGATACGGAATCAAAAATATCTGCACATTCACACCCAAACAGATGACCGCTCTTGTAAAAGAGCCTACGGCAGAACTCAAAGAGTTCACGGAACTCTATGAGATAATGAAATATTCCCAGGACGCAGAGCCTCAGGACAAAGAAAGATTGATATCCCTTGCGGAAATAATTCTCAGACAATACCGTTCATGAAGAAAATATACATCGTCGCAGCAATCCTTTTAATAATTGCAGCGGCGGCTGTTATTTTTCAGTTTGCGGGAACGGACTCTGAATTTTCCAGATACAACACCGAATGGAACGGCACATCAAACTTTTTTTCGGGGCTCTCTCACGAACAATATATTTATGATTATGCAGACCTCACGGAAAAAACAAATTCAACACTCCTTGTAATTGCTCCGACAGAAAACTTCGGAGGCGATGAACTTTTCACATACTTAACCAACGGCAACACAATAATTATTTTTGACCAGAGCGCAAACGCAAATTATTTCCTTGAAAGCATAGGCAGCACGATAAGAGTTCACAACGAATCCCTGCGCTCTTCGGATATGGAATATAAGGACAGCGGACTTTTCCGTGCGAATGTATTAACCGATATTTACGGAACAGGTGTTGAAACATTGTTCTTCAATTACCCTGGATACGTTACGGGCGGATATACAATTATAGAAACCTCTCCTCTTTCGTGGGTTGAGAAAAGAGGCGACAACATTGCAAACAAAGATGAGACACTGAAAGTTTATTCTGTTGGTGCGTCAGATAATATAAGCAACGGACGTGTTACAGTCATAGCAGACCCGTCTATGTTTATCAACAGTATGATAGACCGCAGACACACGGAAAATATGGAAGTAATAACGGCACTTGAAAATCAGAATTTAATTATTGACCAGACTAACTCTGTTACAACGGAAGGCGGAGGATTATTCGGCTTATTGAATCTGATGAACAGATTTCCGGCAGTAAGCGCGGTAATTCTTGCACTGTTGTTTATATCGGCAGGGCTTGTCTGCATAAGGAGATATTATAAAAATGAGTGAAAAACCTGACATTAAACCGATTTATGATTTTCATGAACAGCTGAGAGACGAACTGCAGAAATTTATTGTTGGATACGAAACTTTAATCGATATGCTGACGATAGGTCTCTTGAGCGGAGGAACAATAGTTATTGAAGGCGCGCCCGGAACAGCCAAAACAAG
>JAUNXW010000196.1 GCA_030539595.1 Methanocorpusculum sp.
ACACGACCTATAACCGCTCTTCCTTCGGCTGCTCCATGGTCACCCATGTGTTCCCTGCGGGAAAAAGTCAGATACGAATTTTTGGAATTGTATCCGCCGCACCCAAGACAAACTTCACCGCGGTCATATCTTACCGTCTCTTTTGCGGGAGTGAAATCACTTGGGAAAGGTCCAAACGACGCCGCGTTTTTATCTTCAAAGTGAACCCTCAGATTTTCAATATCTGTTTTTGGGAACTTCACGCCCGAAGCAAGTTCAAGAACAATGTCTCCTGCTGTTGTCTCAAGACGAAGATTTGTTGTCTCATCTTTTGAAACGCTCGCAGGCTTTAAGATAACAACAGAAGTATCCTCGGGCTGATTAACAAGCACATTCTTAAGGGCTGTCCCTGACGGGACTTTTTTTGCTTCACCGTTTAAAAAAAAAATTATGTCAGTCATATTTATTCTACATCTCAAACATTTCGGAGGTCTTTTTATGAAGAGCCTGCTCGTCTTCCTCAGCTTCGGGAGCTCCGCCCGCAAGAGTTGCCTTCTTTGCCGTGCCTGAGTTTGCTCTGTCCCTTTCCTGAGTGACTGCATTCTTCATAATGACCTTCTCGCTGTCGGTCAAAGACGCCATAACTTCTGCTGTCGGACCGATGGAAATAATTTTACCTCCGCGCATAAACATACAGCGGTCGCAGACATCTTTGACGAACTCCATATCGTGAGAGACAATGATAAAGGTCTCATCCATCTCTTCACGGGCGTGCATAATCGAGTGCTTTACATCCACTTTGGTAATGGGATCCATTGTTCCCGTAGGTTCATCAAGAAGAATAATTCTCGGTTCGCGAATCAGAACCTGAGCCAAAGCCACACGGTGTTTTTCTCCTTCGGACAGGCTTGCCGGGTATCTGTGCAGAACATCCTTTGCTTTTTTATCGGTAAAGCCCGCCATCTTAAGAGTAATCAGCGCCTTGCGTGTTGCAAGTTCTTTGGGGAACTCAAGACCTATTGCGTCGGTTAAGTTGTCAATTATAGTTCTGTGCGGATACAAATCGTATTCCTGATGAAGCAGACCGATGTACTGTTTGGCTCTTCCGCGGTTCATGTATCCGGGCTTTCTCATATCGACCCATTCGTCACCAACTCTGACATCAAGTTTACCGGCGGTAGGTTCGTAAAGTCCCGCAATCATTTTTGAAAGTGTGGTTTTTCCTCCGCCCGAAACTCCTATTATTCCGAAGACTTCTTTTTCGTTTATTTCAAAGGAGACGTTGTTTACAGCGTTGATTACTCCGCGGTCGACAGCAATAAATTTCTTTAAGAGGTTCTCGGCTTTGACAATGGGCTGACCGATGTCCTGAATTGTGTAGTCCTGATTGTCGTGATAGCCTTTCATAAATTCGGCAACGATTTCTTCCGGAGTTCCTATTTTGGTAATTCTTCCGTCGTCGAGGAGGACTGCTCTGTCGCAGACGTCCTCAAGAACTTGTGAGAAGTGGGATGTTACAATCATTCCCATTCCGTTTTCGTGAGCGGCTTTCTTCAAAAGTTCATGGACAATCATTGCGGTCTTGGGGTCAAGAGTTGCCGTCGGTTCATCGGCACAAAGGAACAGAGGTTCACGTGCAAGCTGACGTGCGAGAACCACACGCTGTTTTTCTCCGCCGGACAAGTCACGGGCAATGTGCATCATACGGTGAGTAAGCCTGACTTCGTCGATTAAGTCAGCCGCACGGTTGATAGCTTTTTCAGCGGGATAGTTGATGTCGTCAAGTGCCCTTAAGACGTTTTCAATGACGCGGTCGTCTCCGTAGAGAGCAAACGTTCTTTGAAACATCAAAGAGGTGCGTTTCATTATCTCGGGCTTGAGGGCTTCGTTTTCTGGATTCCAGAAGTCAATGTCTTTGGCTGTGAGTTTTTCGCCGCAGACAGGACACGGAGTTCCGGATTTGCTCTGGAATTCGATTTTACCGCATTTGGGGCAAATAGATATGTGATATATTATCTGTCCCGAGGTCGGCGCCTGATCAATTCCTCTGATTAAGTGAATCAAAACAGTTTTTCCGCAACCGCTTCTTCCGATAACACCAACGATTTCTCCTTCGGAGATTTCAAGGTTGATATCATCCAAAACACGAACCATTTCCGGTTTTTCGCCCGGTGTTTCTTCACCTGCAGGGAAATCCATAATCAGGTTTTTGATAGTGATGAATGGAGTGGCCATTTTACATTCAATCCTTTACAACTAAAATATAGTTTGTCGCACATCGTTATTAGTCTTGTTTATAGAGGTCGTTGTATAGAACTATTCTAAAATCTGTTGAAAATGGTTCTCGTGTTTTTTGTGATGTACCCAACGTTAAATAATCCCGATAAAAAAATCTTGTCCAACTAATTTAATCACGATTACAGTACTTCGCTAATTTTCTTAGACTTGATTTTGTGCCTCGCTTTCGTTTATCCAGTACTTCGATAATTTTTATTGATTAAATTTCTTTGGGCTTCGCTACGATAATCTCTCCGCTCAGCGTTGATATCCATCTTTCAAAGAAAAAATAAACCGCAAATCTACGC
>JAUNXW010000197.1 GCA_030539595.1 Methanocorpusculum sp.
AATGACAACACACGTATTTATCAAAACCGCATCGGCGTGTTCTGGTGAATCTGTAATTATACAACCCTGACGCTTTGCAATCTCGCAAATCTTTTCCGTATCTCCCGTGTTGTAAGTGCAGCCGTAAGTTTCGGAGTAAAGTGCGAGGTTTTTCAGTTTATCGAAGGTTGTCATTTCTCATTACTCATTTGTTAGTCAAAGAGTAAATAAACTGTCAAAGCATAATTAGTATTACGAGTGAGCAATGAGCAAAAAAGATAAGGACAAGAAAAAATCAAAACTGTATTTCAAGAAGAGCAGCGATAAATTCCCGAAAGAATCGGGCAGATACTTCAACAGAGAACTTTCATGGCTCAAATTCAATGACAGACTGTTTGCCGAAGCTGTTTCCGATAAGACACCGCTCCTTGAAAAAATAACTTTTCTTGGAATTGTCTCAGACAACATAGACGAATATTTCAAAGTAAGAATACCCGCATATCAGAACGGAGCAACTCCTTCCGAGGATGAATTCAGCGAAAGTGTTGGAAGCAAAACCCAGATAGAGATGATTTACCCAAGAGCTATTATTCTGCTTCATCAGGTTGCGGTTTATTTTACAAACGAGATTGTTCCGCTTCTCGAAAATGAGGGTATCCATATTCTGAAATTTTCCGACTGCACGGAAGACGAAAAATCAAATCTGTTCGATGAAATCAAAAAAGAGAAATTCAGTATTGTTCGAAGCGACCGCTTCAGAAATATAAATCACGACGAATATCTTCAGGGCTTTGCTCTCCTTGTTTACACTGATAAGGAGAGGGCTGTTATTCCTGTTCAGGAAATTATAGACGACAAAGGAAGATTCCTTGCAGTAAAGGACAGAGAGGATTCTTTTGTTCTAATAGAAGATGTCCTGAGGAAATTTGTCCCAAGCCTTTTCCCTGACGAGACTGTTTACTCGGTAATGCCAATTCGAGTAACTCGCGACTCTGATTTGGATTTAAAAGGCGACGACGCGGACGATCTCGTCAACGCGATTATTGATGCGAAAGCTGCTTTGCCGAAAAAATATCCGAGCAGGCTTGAGGTTTTGAGAAATATGCCGTTCGCTCACACGGCAAATCTTGCCGAAGCTATGTCTCTTCAGCATGATTTGGTTTTCAATATTCATTCGCCTCTCGGTCTTGCGGATTTGAAAAAGTTTCCTGTCTCGCGCGATGAACTTAAGTTTGAAAAGTTTACGCCTGCAATTCCCGAAGGTCTTGATAAAAATATTTTTGAGAACATCAAAAAGCATGACAGGTTTATGTTCACGCCGTATCAGTCGTTTGACGGGCTTGTTAATTTCCTTAACGCAGCCGCAGACGATGATGACGTCAGCGAAATTCAGATGACATTATACAGACTTGGAGCGAAATCTCCTGTTGTTGAAGCCCTTATTAGAGCTGCTAAGAATAAGAAGAAGGTTACAGCTGTTGTTGAGCTGAAGGCGAGTTTCGATGAGGAGAGGAATTTTATGTGGGCTCAGAAACTCGTCGATGCGGGCGTTGATGTTATCGCAGGGGTTGCGGGGCTTAAAGTTCATGCGAAGTGCTGTCTTGTTACAAGAAAGGACGGCAAATATGCGACTTTGTCGACGGGTAACTACAATGCGGGAACTGCAAAAATATATACGGATTTTTCAATTTTTACGGCGGATAAAGATATCTGCGATGATTTGACGGATTTGTTTAAGATGATTTCTGCGGGTGAGACTTCGGCTGATTTCAGAAAACTTATTGTGAGCCCGAAATATATGACTGACGCTGTAATTTCAAAAATAGAGCGCGAGGCTGATATTCAGAAGAAGTCGGGTAACGGTCATATTATTTTGAAGGTTAATTCGATTACGGATAAGAGGATAATAAATGCTCTTTATGAGGCGTCTTCTGCGGGAGTTAAAATCGAATTGGCTGTCAGAGGTATTTGTATGCTCAGACCTCAGGTTGCGGGACTTTCTGAAAATATTACGGTCTTGTCGGTTGTGGGAAGATTTTTGGAGCATGCGAGGATTTTCTATTTTGAAAATAACGGTGAGCCGGAGATTTTTATTGGAAGCCCGGATATGATGACAAGGAATCTGAATAAGAGGATTGAGATTATCTGTCCGATTCTCGATAAGGATATTAAAAAGATTGTCGCAGATGAGATTCTTGCAGAGTGTATTAATGATAAGTTCGGGGGATATGTTCTGACTGCAGGAGGAATTTATCTATCTCCTGAGGGAGTTGAAGGCGATATCGGTTCGCAGGCTAAGTTTGTGAAGGAGTTTGGGGAATAATATTTTTTAAATTTTGTAATTTGTTGATGTTTGGGCGCTTTTTGTTACACCACGAAATGACTTCAAAAGCCAACATAAAACTTAGATAATATCTATCAAAACATATCTTTCAAGATTGAACGAATTCTTAGGAGGCTGTCCAATAGTGGAATCTGATATTTAAGTTAATTTGCAATAGTAATTTGTTGAGATTGGAGCGTTTTTTGTTACCCACGAAAATCACACGAAAAAACACAAAAAACACGA
>JAUNXW010000053.1 GCA_030539595.1 Methanocorpusculum sp.
CAGATGATATACCCGAAAGAGAAAAATCCGGTTTGAATGAATTTGATGATGAGTTCAAAGAAAAAAAACCTCATATAAAATAATCATCACAAAAGACAATGATAAAGATGAAGGCGGAATCAAATATGTTCCTCTATACAAATGATTGCTTATCGGAGCAGACTAAATATTAATTTAAACAGAATAGTCAGTCATGCAGATGCATGCCTTTCCTTCTGTCTTCCAATTCTTTTTCGACTAAAGCAAAATCAACATCTGCTGCTTTCAGCGCGACCATCATATGAAAGATTACGTCTGCCGCTTCTTCAACAATTCTTTCATCAACACAGTTCTTACAGGCAATAATAAATTCCGTTGATTCTTCACCGACTTTTTCAAGAGACTTGTCTATTCCTTTTTCATGGAACAAAAGTGAGCGCACATAGGATTTTTCTGTTGACTTGGACTCCGCTCTTTCGCAGATAACAGACCAAAGCTCATCAAAAACTTCAGAACTCATTGAGAACCCTCCGGAACTTTGATGTCTCCGACTTCCTTGCCGTAAAATCTTTTGACAAGAGCGCGGGCTTTTTCAATGGTTGCTCCCCCCTTGCCTATAGCAAGACCGAACTCGGAAGAATTTGAAATCCCAACAATAACAGGTTCACCCGACGTGCCGAAATTCACCGAATCAACATTTGCAGGTTTAAACATATTTGCAATAAACGTTTCCTTAGTCTCATCAAACTCAACCATTTCAATGCGCTTGCCCAAAACACGCGACATTTTTTTAATGTTGTCGCCGTTCTTGCCTATAGCAAGTCCCATATCTCCGGGTCTGATAACATAAACAATTCTTTCGTATCTGTCATCAATTATGCAGTCTACGGCTGTGGCTTTTGTGAGAATACGCAGTTCTTCGATATATCGTCTTTCTTTAAACCCGATACTGCGTTCAATAATTTCTGAATATTCGTTATTTTCCATTTTATCATCTGTTTGGGTTATTCGAAAATTAAAAGGTGAAATTTTCAGTATGATCTGCCGACTAAAGCGGTCTTGCCTTTTTTGCCGCAGATTATACAATTACCTTCATCGTTTGAAACATACTTGCTTCTTACTTCTGTTCCAAGAAGTGTTGAATCAGTAAGTTCTTCAAGTTTGTCCGCACACTCGCGGTCGCCGCACCAGTGAACTACAACAACGTTTCCGTCGAGTTTTTCATTGCACTCTTCAACGGTTGCGGCAGTCTTTAAGTGAGACTCAAGGAAATTTTCAGCCTTGTCAAGAATCTGGTCGTGAGCTTCGTCAAGAAGTTTTTCAATTGAAACAGCTGCATTTTCTCTTGGAATTGTTGTCTTCACTCCAAGTCTGTTAACGCAGACAAGCTGCTTTGCGTCAATATCACGCGGACCTACTTCTACTCTGAGGGGAACGCCGTGAAGTTCCCAGTGGTAATATTTAGCTCCGGGTCTCATGTCGCGCAAATCTGTTTTGACGCGAAGACCTGATGCTTTTAATTCTGCTTCGAGTTTTGCGGCTTCGGCTACAATTTCTTCCCGGCGTTTTCCGACGATAATCGGGATTATTACAATCTGTGTCGGGGCAACGGTTGCGGGCAGAACAAGACCTTTGTCGTCTCCATGAACACCGATTACGGCGGCAATACATCTTTCCGAGATACCGAAGCAGGTCTGTGATGCAAATTTCTGTTCGCCGTTTACGTCTTCGTAGGTGATGTTGTAGGTTTTTGAGAAGTGGTCGCCTAAGTGGTGAACAGTTCCTATCTGGAGTGTTCTTCCATCAGGCATTACAGCATCGACTGCCATTGTGAAGTCTGCTCCCGGGAATTTGTCCCAGTCAGGTCTTTTGGAAATAATGATTGGAACGCCCAAGTCTTTGTAGAATTCGCATGAAAGACCGAGTTCGTATTCAACCTGTTTGTTTGCATCGTCCCAGTCGGTGTGTACTGTGTGGGACTCCATGAAGGAGGTGATTTCTCTCAGTCTGATGAGCGGGCGGGTGTGTTTGGTTTCGTATCTGAATGTGTTGACGACCTGATAGAGTTTGAGCGGTAAGTCCGCGTGTGAGCGCACCCAAAGTGAATACATCGGATAAATTGCTGTTTCACTTGTGGGGCGAAGCGCGAGTTTTACATCTAAAGGTGATAAGCCGCCGTGAGTTACCCAGTAGACTTCGTCTTCAAATCCTTTGATGTGCTCCGCTTCTTTCATGAATTCGGTTTCCGGGATTAAGAGCGGGAAGAGTGTTTCTTCGTGGTCTCTGTTTAATAGACTGCGAAGAAGCGTGTATGTGTGCTGACGAAGCGCGAATCCGAACGGATACCAGACGTATAGTCCTTTTACAGGATATCTGACATCCATGATTTCAGCGCGGCGGATTACTTCGTTGTACCACGCGCTGAAGTCTTCTCTTGAGGGAAGTCCCTCAGTTTCTTCTGCCATTTTTTAATTTCACCTGAAGTATATATTGTTGGGTGTTTTAAAGTATTAAACAATCTATATCCTTGAGAGTCAGGTGGAAGACTTGCGAATCGTTATGTGAATCCGTTGGACAAGATTTAGACTAAGTTTTCTGTTGCAGTGTGCACACTGTAGCAGAAAACTTAGTCTAAAAACAGCGAAATACTGTGAGCAAGGAACATGTGATAGATATCGTGTTTTGCTATTTCAGAAAACACCGAGTAAGTCCTATTCAAATTAATTTAAATATCAGATTCCATCTAAGTGATTTGTATAAATTATTGTGGAAAAAATATTTGCTGTTTGTATCTCTGTTATTTTTCGTTTGGAAGCATCTTTACTAACGCACTGATAACTTTTTGCTGTTCTGCAACCTGTTCACGCAGAGTTTTAATTTCATTCATATCGTTTAGAAGGTTTCCGACACCGCTTTCTATTTTTTTGATACTGTTGAGATACTCGGCATCTGTTGAAATTTTTCCGTTAACACCAATCCAATATCTTAAAGCCCTCAGAATTAATGCAGTTCTGTCTATTCCCTCCTCGTCTTTGAGTTTATCGATTTTCATAAGTAAGTCAGATGGTATCCTAAGACCTATCATATCAGATTTAGTCATCAGTATACATAGTAATGTTTCAAACATTATCCTTGGTCAAGCATTAGATATATTTAGATAAACAACGAAATACTATTTGTATATACATTGATTAGCATTGTTGTAACGCACGCAATTTTGATGAAAGATGTTATCACTAAAATATAAAATCACAGATTGATGGTGTAAATAAAATTGACAGAGATTGACGGACTTACCAAAAATAATATTTTGGTGATAATACCTGCCTATAATGAAGGACTTGTACTTGGAAGTCTTCTTCTCAGAGTAAGGCAATACGCTGAAAAAATAATAGTTGTCGATGACGGCTCAACAGACAATACCGCAGAAATTTCACGTCTTGCAAATGTTGAAACAATTTCATTGAACAAGAACAGCGGAAAGTCCAACGCTATGAAAGTCGGATTTGCACGGGCTAAAGAAATAGGATTGAAAGCAACGGTCATGATTGACGGAGACGGACAGCACGACCCGTCAGAGATACCAAAAATAGCCGAACCTATTTTGTCAGATTCTGCAGATTTAGTGATTGGGTCACGGTTTATAAATAATGATGAAGCGGACGAAATCCCCGCGTATCGAAAAATCGGCCAGAAAATATTGAATGAAGCCACAAATGTTTCCTCAGGGATTAAATGTTCCGACAGTCAGTCGGGATATCGTGCACTTTCCAGAAAAGCGTTGGATAATTTAGATTTTGAATCATCGGGTTATGGGATTGAATCCGATATGATATCACATTTTGCTGAAAAGGGACTTCTAATTACCGAAGTTCCGATTTCTGTTACGTATGATGTCCCGCATAAACACAAAATGAATCCGATAAAACACGGCTTGTCGGTTTTGTCGGGACTGCTGCAATTGATTAGTTTTAGAAGACCACTATTTTGTTTTGGAATACCTGGACTGATTCTCACGATTGTTGGAGCGAGCCTTGCTTTTCAGGCAATCAGTACTGCATCAATATCGGGCTGGCCGCCAACTGTGACACTTGTATCTATTATGTTTTTGATGATGGGTATGCTTTTAATCAGCGTCTCATTGATTTTGTATTCTATATCAAGTTTGATAAGGAGAAAACAATGACATCACAAAATATTCTTTCGGTATTGAAGAAGATGATGCAATTCACTACAGTCAGACACCCGTTAGCCTGTTTTGGAATTCCGGGATTTATTGTTACGATTTTGGGAATCGCATTTTTGATTTGGATTGTTAATACATATCAGGTGGCTTGGACATTACCGATTATAGTCATAATTTTGTTAATTCTTACAGTGATATTCGGTATAATTTTGATAATGGCTTCTCTGATTTTTTATGCATTATCAGAGTTAAGAAGTAAAATAAGAAAATCTCTATAACCACCCAAAATTCGAACTCTTATTTTTTTGTAATTACACAGACAATTCTGAAAAAAATGCGAGACCGATTTCTCCTATCGTCTTGTTTTGGTAACAGGCTCCCAACCGAACCCTCTGAAAATTCCCCACAGGAGAATCATAACCGGAATCACCTCAAGCCTTGCAATCCACATAACAATAAACAGCAGAATTTTGGAATAGTCAGGCATTGCCGCTGAAATAAGACCTGCCGTTGCCCCGTTGTTTCCAACACAGCTGCACACATCAAAAATTGTTCCGACAACATTTGAAGAAAAATACGGGTCGCACAATAAAATTACAATTATCAGAACAATCATCAGTATAAAAAATAATATCAGCAGAAGCGAACGCGAGATTAATTCCTCAGCGTCCTCACCTTTTATCGGTTTCCCGTTGTGCTTCATTGTAAGGCATGCCTTGGGACTGAGGAGCGTTTTCTTGAACCACCAGACAAGAGCCTCAAACATAACCTGAATCCTCTCAAGTTTGATACCTCCGGATGTACTCCCCTGCGCTCCTCCGATAAGAATGAACACCGACAAAAATATTATTGACGAGGCTCCCCATCCGAGCATTGCGGTATTTTGAAAACCAGTCGATGATACGGCACTTCCCGTCATAAACAGCGCCTCTCTTACGGCATCAATTAACGGAAGACCTGAGGAAAATACTAACTGAAGAATTAAAACAGCGCTTACAAAAATAAAAACGCCGAGCATCAGGTGCAGAACTTTGTCGCGTAAAATTTCCCGCGGGGAACGGTTTACATATGTCAGATAATACAGACGGAAAGGAATAGCCCCTGCAATCATTATCGGGATAAGAACCATTTCCAAAGCAAAATTTCCGAAGTGTGCAATTCCGTCGGAATAAATTGTCATACCCCCTGTGGCTATTGCACACAATGCAAGATTGATCGCGTCCCATAACCCAACCCCCGTCAAAAGAATGGCAATTATAGCAATTGCAGTCAGCACGAAGTATATCTTCCACATCTGAAACGCCGTTGCTATAACACTCGGCATAAACGCTTCGCTTCTTCCTTCCGAGCGGTAAAGTCCGCGCTTGATGAGACCTGAACGGCTTGCAACAGTCAGCGCAAAAGCAATTATACCAAGACCTCCTATCCACTGCATAAATGACCGCCAGAATAATAGTGTGTTAGGCCACTCTTCTATATTTGGAGCTATTGAAAAACCGGTTCCTGTCCACGCCGACATTGATTCAAACGCGCAGTCAATAAAAGGCATCCCTGTGTAAAGAAATGGAAACGAGCCGAATATTCCGACAACCACCCAGATTAAAGCTGTTCCCGCAATTGAAAGACCTACTCTTGGCTTCACTCCTTTTTTGCCGGGAAGAAATTTCAGAATAAGACCGACGCCGCAAAGTGATATTGTAGCAAGCGCCATCCACGGAATAACTGTCCACTCCTGATATATGCAACCGATTATCATAGGAATCAGCGAGGCTGCTCCGATTAACAATAGGCTCGGACTTATTTCGCGCCCGAGAGCGGGGAGTTCGTTGAAATATCCCATTTCTATTAAATAGGTGCTGAGCTAATATAGATTTTATCAGGGAAGAGGCGTCTGTTTTTTTTTGATTTGTGAATTGTTAATGCGCTGTCAATACGGCGCATTAGATACCATATATCATCTAATACGACCAATATAGTCAGAACAAATGAATCTTCTATCAGAAACGGAAGGAGAACTCGCCGTCAAAACAGCACGCAGCTTTGTTGAAAATGCTGTAATCGGCGAGAATACAGATAACGAAATCAATCTCCCCGAAATATTCACAGAAAAGCGCGGAGTATTCGTAACGCTTACCGAAAAAGGAAATCTCAGGGGCTGTATAGGATACCCTTACCCTGTAATGCCCTTAAGCGACGCAATAAAAGAAGCCGCAGTTCACGCAGCGGTTCACGACCCGAGATTTGAACCTGTTTCAGGCGAAGAACTCCGAGATATAATTGTAGAAGTAACAATACTTACAGCTCCCGCAGTTCTTGAAGGTGACTTTCTTGAGCGCCCGTCAAAAATAAAAATAGGAAAGCACGGACTAATAGCACAAAAGGACAGTCACTCAGGTCTTCTGCTTCCGCAGGTCGCAACAGAATACAACTGGAGTGCTGAAGAATTTCTTTCGCAGACCTGCATTAAAGCAGGTCTTCAGCCAAATGCCTGGAAAGACAGCGAATGCACAATACTCACATTTGAAGGACAAATATTCACGGAAAAATAATATGGCAGTAACATTCGAAGTAATACACAAAGATATAGCAGGGCGCGTAGGAAAACTCAAAGCAGGCGAGAAACAGATAAAAACTCCGGCACTGCTTCCGGTTGTAAACCCGCACTTACAGATAATTCCGCCGGCGGATATGAAGAAGATGGGTGTTGAAGGAATCATTACAAACGCGTACATTTTTTCCAAAAGCGAAGAGTTCAGAAATCAGGCTCTGGAAAGAGGTCTTCATGATGTCCTGAATTTTGACGGTCTTATTATGACCGATTCGGGTTCTTTTCAGATGTCTGTCTACGGAAGCGTAGACATTACAAACGAAGAAACACTGTCTTTTCAGCGCGATATAGGAAGCGACATCTGGGTTCCGCTGGATATTCCGACGCACCCCGATACACCAAGAGAAGAAGTAATCGAACAGATGGAGATTACTATGGCGCGGATGAAGGAGGCTAAGGAGATTTTCGGCGACGACGCGCCTATATCAGGACCTGTTCAGGGCGCGGTTTTTGAAGACCTGAGAGAATCTGCGGGAAGAAGAGTTTCCGAAATGGGTTTCACCTACTGTCCTGTTGGAGCTGTTGTTCCTTTGATGGAGAGTTACCGCTACAGAGAACTCGTCGATGTGATAATAGCCGCAAAGAAAGGACTTTCTGCGGGCGCATGCGTTCATCTGTTCGGTGCGGGACATCCTTCGATGTTTGCTCTTGCGGCTGCCTGCGGGTGCGATGTTTTTGATTCCGCCGCTTATGCTCTTTATGCAAAAGACGGAAGATATATAACAACATCGGGAACGCTCAAACTTGATGAAATGAGCGAACTGCCTTGTGCGTGTCCGATTTGTAGAAGTCACACCGTTGAAGAACTTAAAAAATCTCCCGAAAAGCAGAAACTTTTAGCCATGCACAACCTGTCCGTTACGATGGCTGAAATCTCGCGTGTCCGTGCGGCAATTCAGGACGGCACACTCTTTGAGCTTGTTGATGAAAGATGCAGAGCACATCCAAAACTTCTTGACGGATACAGAAGACTGCTTGAACGCATGGGCGAAATCGAACTCCACGACAGAGCGAGCAAACGCAGATTTTTCTATCGCGGAAGCGAGTCCTGCAAAAGACCTGAGGTCACAAACTATCACAAAATGGTTTCAAGAATCACACTTTCTCCAGAAGTTCTTATTTCGGCAGGAGGTCCTGTGCCTTCAAGATTTAAGGAAGTCATTGAGTTCAAACCTCCGTTCGGTGCTCTTCCTTATGAACTCGCAGAAACTTTCCCCGCAGGTCAGGCTGAGATTCCTTCATGGGATGAGGACATGGTCAACTGCGGAATTCGCGGACTGAAACTGCTCTTTGAAACAAATCCGGATACGAAAGTCACAATTTCAACAACAGAAAAGTGGAAAGATATATTCACTCGCGAATTTCCGGGCTTTGAGGTCTTTACATGACGCTGTTTGATGTCAGAAAGCGTGACGGACTTGCAAGAATCGGAAATCTGAAAATCTCGGAGGAGGAGTTTATCAGAACTCCTGCGGTAATTGATGCGAAAAATTTATTTCCGTCACTTTTTGAAAGAGACCATTCAAATGTACCGCTTTCAGCCCCTCAAAGCGATGTTGACAAATATTTTGTTGAAGGAGACGAACCAAAAGCTGTCCATCCGCTTGCTGTTTCTCCGAAACAGTCAGGCGTTCTGATTTTTCCAAACTGGAACAACACTCTTTCGGATTCAAAACGATACACAGAACTTTTGGAGACCCTTCTGCCAAAAATTCCCTGCGACTCGGCACGTTACGCTCCGACATCGGCTCTGCCGTCAAATGTCTCTTCGTTAATCTACACCGGATTTGATTTATTCGATTACACCGCGGTTGACCTCTGCACTGTTCAGGAAAAATTCTGCACCGCGGAAGGTGAGTTTGATGCGTCTTATATGGAGAAAGGCGTCTGCGACTGCGAAGGATGCAGAAAAAAAGACCTCGGACTTCACAACCGCCTCGCACTCGCTCGCGAGGTAGAATTTGCGAAGACGTGGATTGAAAGAACTCAGATGCGCGAATTTATGGAGATGCGGTGCAGACTTTCAGCAGAGCAGGTGGGGCTGATTCGCAGAATCGACAGAACTGAGACCTTTGATTATGCAATGCCGATTGTCAGAAGTTCACGTTTCCTTGCAAACGCCGGAGAATCAATTTACCGCCGTGAAATAGAACGCTTTGAAGAACGTCTTATCTCTCGCTATGTTCCGCCGAGAAGTGATGTCTGTGTTCTGCTTCCGTGCGCTTCAAGAAAACCGTATTCAATGTCGCGCTCGCATCAGATGTTTATGAGAGTTGTCGACACGCGTGCCCACGAGGTTATTGTGACGTCACCTTTGGGTGTTGTCCCAAGAGAGTTGGAGTTAGTTTATCCTGCGGGGCATTATGATGTTCCGGTAACAGGCTACTGGGATAGGGAAGAGTCTGCAATTCTTGTTGAGTATCTCGCGAAATATCTCAAAAAGCATCACTACGATAGAGTTATCTGCCATCTTGAAGGAGGGGCGAAAGCAGTCGCAATTGAAGCTTCAGGAGAGGCGGGAGTCAGTCTTGAATTTACTTGCAATGACGACAGACCTCTTTCGCAGGATTCTCTGCGTGCTTTGAATAATTCGCTTCAGGACTGCCGCCGCATGAGAAACGATTACATAAGAGGTACTCTTCTCTGGCAGTTCGGTGAAGAGGTTAATACTAAGGGCTGGATTACAAAAGGAAGATATCCTGCTCAGAAGATTTATGAAAAGAAGACGCAGATATTTTCTATTGACGCGGAAACAGGTCTTCTCCGCCCGACGCACGAGGGGTGGAAATATATCGGCGGCTACCGCATAAAAATTTCAGACGGGTTCACGCCTCAGGGAGATATTTTGGCGCCGGGTATTGATTCCTGCGACGGAAATATTCTTGAAGGCGATGAGGTTTTTGTTGAAGGCAGCGGATACCTTGCGACAGGTAAAGCGGCAATGGGTGCTTTTGAGATGAGGAATTCAAAGCGCGGTGTTGCTGTAAGGGTTAGAAAGACTAAAAAATAGCTGTGCGGGGAACTTTAGCGCCATTCGCAAATCAAAGATTCGCAAACATTCTGTTTGCTCAGCTTAGAGACCTTCGGTCTCCGCATTTGCTCTGCTAAGAAATCTAAAGGTTTCCGCCTTAGCTGATCAAGTCGCAGA
>JAUNXW010000054.1 GCA_030539595.1 Methanocorpusculum sp.
CCAAATCCATCATAGTCTCGCTGACGTATGCGTTTTTACATTCTGAAAGCCCCTTGATATCGGGAATAATCGGTTTTGCTCCGGTGTTTATGTAAATTTTCGGCGCTGATAAAATTTCAATATCGTTTCCGTTTACAACTTTGACCTCTGTATTTGTGATGAAACTGCCCGTCCCGTTAAATATTGTGACATTTTTCATCTGATTGAGCTTGTCAAAATTTTTCTGACGAAGCATTGAGGTTACTCTGCGTTTTTCAGCAATTGCCGAACTGTAGAGTTTTGATTTTTCTTCAAACGAGAGACCGCTTTGTTTATTTATGAATTCCGAGCTGTTCACAAGAGATTTTGAAGGAATGCATCCTACGTTGATGCATGTTCCCCCATACATTCGGTCTGATTTTTCAATCAGGGCAACCGTTTTTTCGGAGGATGCAAGTTTTGCGGCAAGAGTTTTTCCTCCTTTTCCAAATCCTATAATTATGGCATCAAATGATTTCATATGTACAAGATACATCACACTGCCGGTTTATTACAGTATAGGTAGGGGACTATTTTTGCAACACAAAAAATATTTATCCGCTCAGGTCAACGAAATAAAAAAAAGAAGGCGAAGGCACGTCAGACGCAAAACAAAAATCCAGAACTGCATTCAATAATCAGGCAAAAACATACGACAGCGACATAAGAGGAAGCCACCCAAGGTCACTTTATCCTACCCTTATTCAGAAACTTTCAGAAACTCCTTACGAAAAAGCGCTTGACCTCGGATGCGGAACAGGTGAGATAATCAGACAGATTCTTGAAACAGATAACTCCAAAAAAATCTACGGTCTGGACATTTCGGAAAAGATGATTGAAACTGCTAAAAACAAACTTGGGGAAAGAGCCAATCTGGTTCTCGGAGACAGCGAGCATCTTCCGTTTGAAGATAACTTCTTCGACAAAGTTTACTGCAACGACTCGTTTCATCATTATCCCAATCCGGAAAAAGCTCTCGCAGAAGTATGCAGAGTTCTGAAACCGAACGGGATTTTTATTGTATGTGATTCATGGCTTCCGTCTTTTCCGAGATTCATTATGAATCTCTTCATAAAACAAAGCCGTGAAGGAGATGTAAAAATTTACTCGGAGAAAGAAATCCGCAGAATGTTTGCTGAATTTTTCACAGACGTTGAATGGAAACGTGTGAACAAAACGGCAGGTATGGCTATTGGGACAAAAAGGAGTTTATAAAATTAATAAATGAAATCAGAATTCAAACCTAATAAAGGAACTCTCATATTTTTACTATTTGCATCAACACTTGTAATGATGGGGGGAGCGGCGGTTGCTCCGGCACTTCCTCTTATGAGTGAGGCTTTCCCCGAGGTATCGAACACAATAATTTCACTAATTGTAACGCTCCCCTCGCTTGCAATTGCGCTGAGCGGATTTTTTATCGGAGCTCTTGCCGATAAAATCGGCAGAACTCCCGTTCTTGCCGTATCTCTTGCAGTGTTCACACTTGCCGGAATATCCGCATGTTTCCTTAACTCATTTACAGCAATCCTTGTCGGCAGAATCATTTTAGGTCTGGGTATTGCCGGAATTTCAGTATCCACAACTGCACTTATAACCGACTACTATCAGGGGCTCTCGCGGACAAAAGTTCTTGGCTATCAAGGAGCTGCTATGGGAATCGGAGCTCTGATTTTAGAAACAAGCGGAGGTCTGCTTGCATTTATTTCATGGAGAACAACTTTTCTGATTTACTTAATCGGTCTCGCAATTTTAATCGGTGTTTTGATTACAATGCGTGAACCAGCAAGAGAAAAGATAATGTCGGAAAAATCTACGGTGAAACTTCCTGTAGCGTCAATAACGCTTGTTTACCTCACAATATTTCTGGATATGCTTGTGTTTTTCATTCTGCCGTCAAAACTTCCGTATCTCATTGAATCTATCAACGGCGAATCAACAATCGCAAGCGGTGTGCTTCTCGGATTCATGGGATGTTTCGTTGCCCTAATGGGAATTTTATACTGGAGAATCGCTTCAAAAATCTCACTGAGTGTAAGAATAACATCGGCTTTTGCGGTTCTCGGTCTCGGCTGTGTTGTTCTCGGTCTTTCGGCAAATCTGGCTGGAATCACTATCGGTGTCATTCTAACCGGTATTGGAAGCGGTTTCATGGTTCCTACGGTTGTAAACTGGCTCACTTCTCTTGTTCCGCAGTCTGTCATGGGTAAAGTTTCTGGAGGATACTCTGTTGCATTTATGCTCGGTCAGTTTTTTTCGTCGCTGCTTGCCGCGGTTATTCTGGTTTTTGCCGTAACCTACAGCAATATGTTTCTTGTCTTCGGCGCTCTGGCTCTGATAACCGCGTTTATCTGGGGCATGAGCCTTATATTCGGTAAAAAATCATGTGCAGTATAAAACTGCGGTAACTGCTGTTATCAAAACAGCAGAGATAAAAGCGGCATAATCAGAAACCGAAGGAAAAAACTCAGGTTCAAATGTACCGCCGGAAACATAACCCCTTCTTGCCAGAATCAGTGAAGACATCTCCGCACGTCTTATGCTCATTGCAAGAAGACCAAAGGAAAGCGAAGGAATTGTCGAAACCGAAACTTTCCGTCCCTTGATTTTTAAAGCATCACGCATCTGAACAAAATCATCTTTCAGATATTTAAGTGCGGTCATTGAAAATTCCGCAGAAAGACCGAGATTGAACCCTGATTTTTTTCCGAAAAGCCAAACGAAGAGATTCATAAAATCATTGGCTTTGCACTCCGAACCGAACCAGAACGCAATTAAAACAATAACCGCAATTTTTACACCGTAAAAAGCATCACCTCCGGTAAAAAACAAAACCGCGGAGGGAAAGCCCGCGGCTAATACAAGCGTCAAAATGATGGTCTTCAAAGAAAATTTTTGAAAAGTCCGCTTCGCTGCGAAAACAATCCACCAGATAAATACCGCGGCAGACGGAACAACTCCCAAAAATGCGGTTACCGAAAGAATCAGAACCGAAGCAAGCCTGAAGCGGATGTCATTCATAATGAAGAACTCCATCTTTAATCATCAGTTTCACAGACGCTGGAACATATTTTGTCTCGTGCGAAAAGACAAGAGTTATCCCTTTTCTTTCCTCAATAAATCCGCAGAGGATTTCTTTCGCGTCCGAATCAAGAGAAGCGAACGGCTCATCGAGAATCAGGACATCGGGATTTTTTGAAAAAACACAGGAAAGCATCAGCCGTTTGAGTTCACCTCTTGATAGTGTGAAGGGGTCGCGGGAATTTTCAAAGTTACCGAATAAACATCCTTCATCAGCGCCCCAGGACTTAATCTCATCGGCAACAGTTTTTCCCGTGATTTGATATTCCGGAAACTGCATCAGAAAAATCAGACTGCAGACATCTTCCTTAATTATTTCTCCAGAAACCGGTTTTGTAAGCCCTGAGATTACAGAAGCAAGGGTTGATTTTCCCGAACCTATTCTGCCGGATATAAAATAAACACCTTCCGAAAATGAAACATCTGCACAAACCGCAGGTGTCACAACACCGCTCAGAATGATTTTCAAAGTCTGACCTCGGTGTCGGCTGAGGATTTTACAAAATCCGAGTGCGTGCTCCACAAAACATACGGAATTTTACAGACTGAGATTTTTTCAAAAATCTCCTGTGTTGTTTCAAAATCCAGATGAGAATCCGGTTCATCAAGAACCAGAACCTGAGGATGCATAACGACCGCGGAACAAATTCCGGCAAGAATTTTTTCGCCGCCGGAAAGCGTTGTGCATTCTCTTTTAAGAAGATGAGAAATTCCGAAAAGTTCTGCAACTTCGCGGACCTGCTTTTTAATTTCTTCGACGGGCTTTTTTTCAAAACGCAGAGGGGAGGCAATCTCATCAAATAAGATTGAGAAAAGCAGATGCCTGTTCGGAAATTCGCTGACATATCCGATGTCGGTTTCACGCGGTGTTTTTCCGTCAATTAGCACGCTTCCGTTTTTTGAAAGAACAAGCCCTGAACAGATTTTTAAAAGAGTTGTCTTACCCGAACCGTTTTTACCGCTTATCGCGGTAATCCCCGCAGGAATTTCAAGCGACGAAATATCCAAAACGCCGTGCTTTAAATTCTTAATTTCAATCAGCGGTCTCACCTTTTGTTTTTCTGAGCCGGAGACAGACCGTTTCCGTGACGGCTGATTTTATGATATCGCCTATTAAGAACGGAACAACACATGATATGAGTGCTGCTGTGAGGTTTGCGCCCGAAGAAATCATGAACCATGAAACACCGAAGACGTAAGAAACAGCCGTCGCTGTAATCAGTCCGATGACATCCGATGAAATCTTCCCGCGTTCAAAAAATAATCCTGCAGCAAGCGCCATGAAGATGAATCCTATGAGAAATCCTCCGGTAGGTCCAAGAATTATTCCGATGCCGGACGTGCCGTTATGAAAAAGAGGAAGCCCCGCAGTTCCAAGTAAAACATAAAGAGCCGCGGGAATCATTGCGTATTTTTTCATAACAACCGCCGCCAGAAGAACAAATAAAGTCTGAAGAGTGAACGGCACAGCAAAGAGAGGAACAGAAATCCATCCTCCCGCAGCTATGAGTGCGGTAAACACCGCAGAGTAAATCAGAATTTTAGAACGTTTTGCATCACCGAACATTGTTAACAATTATGTTTGTATTTAGTTAACAATAATATCTGTCGGTTCTTATATGCTCAGAAAAAATAAATTGTAAATTATTAGGCTATTTTTTAGACTAAGTTTTTTGTTGAAAGTGGGTGCGTTTCGTTACACCACGAAAGTCACACGAAAAAATACGAAAAGCACGAAAATTAATCTGTTTGGTCGGATTTATCTTATGTAGCAAAACACGAAATTTAACGAAAATCACAAAAGGATTGCTAAGTTTACAATAATTATAACAAGAATAATTAACAGCAAACCTTTTTGTGATTTTCGTTAGATTTCGTGTTTTGCTGTGTAAGCTAAAGATCAATTTGATCTTTTTGTTTTCGTGCTTTTCGTATTTTTTCGTGTGATTTTCGTGGTGTAACAAAAAACGCTCCAATCTCAACAAATTACTATTTCAAATTAACTTAAATATCAGATTCCACTATTGGACAGCCTCTGCTCATAAAAAATAAATTGTAAATTATCAGACTATTTTTTAGACTTAGTCTAAATCTTGTACAACGGATTCGCAAGTCAGATACTTGCTCACAAAACGCAACCGCGTAACTCCTATTCAAAAAAAGATTATATTAAATAACAGTCTCCGGCAATAACCCGCTCGATATCTCCGTTATCTTTGTGAACCAGAAGAGCTCCGTGTTCATCAATATCCATAGCCTCCCCCTCGAAACTCTCGCGGATAGTTCTGATTCTCACCCTCCTGTTAAGAGTATGCGACAGACTCTTCCACTCCCTGAACAAAGCCTCAGTCTCACCTTTCAGAATCATATTGTATCTGCGTTCAAACTCCTTCAGGCACACAGCGAAGAAATGAGCACGCTCAACATCATGACCGAGTTCGTCCGAAAGAGATGTTACCCTTTCCGCAATACTCGGCATAGACTTCTCAACATGAACATTCACGTCAATTCCGACGCTCACAAGACAATATCTGATAATATCCTCATTTGCCGTAAGTTCAAGAGTAGTTCCCGCGACTTTTTTATCGCCGATGAAAACATCGTTAGGCCACTGAACAAGAGCCGACAGACCGAACTCATGACGAATGGCTTTTGCAAGAGAAACCGAAGCGGCTGCCATTACCAAAAATGCCTGCTCGACGGGAAGTTTCGGCATCAAAACTATGGTTGCCCAGATTCCTCCTTCGGGGCTCATCCATACGCGGTTCATTCTTCCCATGCCTCCAGTCTGGTGCTCGGCAATCAGAACCGTTCCGGACTGAACTTCGCAGCCGACTTCGGTCATCATCTGGCGTGCGAGAGTGTTGGTTGACATCACCTGATCAAAATGGTGCATCTCCTGACCGATGGTTTTGGTCTCAAGAAATCTTTTGACTTCGTATGGAAGTAGAAGCCATGTTCTTTTGCGAAGAGTGTATCCTTCCTTTGGAGAAGCGTCAATTACGTATCCTACTTCACGCAGGAGGTTTACGTATTTCCAGACGGTTGTTCTTGTGACACCGAGTTTTTCGCTCAATACGCTTGCGCTTACTGTTTTTCCGATTCCCGCATCGTCAAGTATTCTAAGCAGGTCAAATATTGTGTGCGTCATTTGAGTCTCTCTTATTTTTTAATATATACGGATATTTAGGTTCTGTCAATAGATGAATATTTCGCAGATGGAATATACTGTGAGGCTGTCCAATCGTTATGTGAAACTGTTGGACAGCCTCCCTAAGGCTAATAATTCCCCAACAATATTTTATACAACCTCGACCCAATAATATAGAGTTTACAGTTATCAACTGTATCCAACAGGAATGTAGCCGGTATAAATTAACGGCCGAACCTTGAGGTGAAAAACAAAATGTCAAAATCAATGTATGGATATGTCCGTGACGCGTGGAAGAAACCCGCAGACTCCGGCGTAAAGAAACTCCTTTGGGAGAGAATGCAGGCATGGAGACGCCAGGGCTCCGTAGTTCGTGTAGAACGCCCGACAAGAATCGATCGCGCACGTTCACTCGGCTACAAAGCAAAACAGGGTGTCATCATTGTCCGCTCTTCCGTCCACAGAGGAGGACGCAGAAAATCAAGATACATTCGCGGACGCAGAACAAACCGTATGGGTATGCGCAAAGCAACTCCGGGCAAGAACCTTCAGTCAATTGCTGAAGACCGTGCTCAGGACAGATACCCGAACATGGAAGTTCTGAACTCATACTGGGTCGGAGAAGACGGCAAGAAGAAATACTACGAAGTAATTCTCGTTGACCGCTCAAGCCCGTCAGTTCTTGCAGACAAGAACCTCGCATGGATTGCATCCTCAAAGGGACGTGTCTACCGCGGAAAGACCTCTGCAGGCAGAAAAGGACGCGGACTTCACAACCGCGGATTCGGTACCGAACAGTGCCGCCCGAGCATCCGCTCACACAAGAACCACGGCAAGTAAAACTGCCCAACTTATTTTTTACTATGATAACAGACGCATGTGTTTATGCGGATGAAAAATCCTCTACAACACTCCGCCGGTTTGCTTTAAACGCCGCTTCATGCAAATTTGAAAAAATTGTTGCTGTCGGCGCGGTCGAAGACCTGAAAGAATACGCAGGCGTGGAAATTATAAAAGGTGTTGTCATTAACGCAGCCGGAAAAGCATTTCTTGATGCAGTCAGAAAAACGCCGACGGGTTCGGTTGTTATGGTCTGCGCCGGAGAAAATTCATTCAACAGAACCGCGATAACGACAAAAGGCGTTCATCTGATTACGGGTGTTGTCGATGCCCCAAAAGGTGCATTCGACCACATTGTGTCAAAGATGGCGGCGGATAAAAATATCGGATTTGTGGTAGACATCTCAAAAATAATCGACAGCCGCTCAAGACGCAGAGCTCTTACGCGCTACGCTGAAGTTCTGGCATTTTCAAGGAAATATAAATTCCCGCTTGTTATAGCAAGCGGAGCGGGCGAATGCCTTTACCAGAAAAGAGTGTATGAAATAGTTGAACTCTGTGCTCTCTTTGATATGACAAGAGCGGAAGTCTACAAAGCAATGTCGTCGCTTGATTCAATTCTGAATCCCAAAAAAGAGATTGAGGTGATTGAATGAGACCGCTTCCGCCGACGCTTCGTGAGAAAAAAAGATACATCCTGATTAAGATTACAGGATGTATCCCCGAGCAGAAGGATATTTACCGTTCGGTTTCCGAGTCGGTAACAAGTTTATTCGGTGACGCGGGCGCTGCAAAAATGCATCCGGCTGTTGTCTGGTCTGAAAAAGATTACGCGGTTGTCCGCTGCACACGAGGATTTGAAAAATCCGTTGCGGCGGCAGTATCCTGTATTACAAAATGCGGAGGAGTGCCCGTAAATTTCAGAACCATTAACACATCGGGAACAATCCGCGGCGTCAAAACAAAAATAGGAAACCCGGAACTCACCGGTAAAAAAGTTGATAACCTTTCAAACGAGAAGGGACATAGATATCTAACATCAGATGATATATTATAAGGAGAAATAATGCAGCCGCAGCAATATCAAATGGGCGGATACGATCGTACTATTACGATGTTTTCGCCGGACGGACGTCTCTATCAGGTAGAATACGCCCGTGAAGCAGTTAAACGCGGAACAACGGCAGTCGGTATCAAATGCAGAACCGGTGTTGTTCTTCTCGTTGACAAGCGTGTCAGTTCACGCCTTTTAGAGCCGTCATCGATTGAGAAGATTTTCAAAATCGATGAGCATATCGGAGTTGCTTCCTCAGGACTTGTCGGAGACGCAAGGGCACTTGTCGACCGCGCAAGAGTTGAGGCGCAGATTAACAGAGTGAGCTACGGAGAACCCGTAGACGTTGAGACGCTCGCGAAAAAACTCTGCGACCATATGCAGACCTATACGCTTTTCGGCGGGGCAAGACCTTACGGAACAGCGCTGTTAATTGCAGGCGTTGAGAGTTCACCCGAAGGACAGCGTTATCATCTGTTTGAGACCGACCCGTCGGGAACACTCCTTGAGTATATGGCAACCGGTATCGGAATTGGCAGAGCCGCCGTTATGAAGCTCTTTGAAAAAGAGTATAAGGATTCTATTTCGGCAGAGGAGGCGGTTCTTCTCGGACTTAAGGCTCTCCACACTGCAACCGAGGGAAAGTTCGATATGAATAATGTCGAAATCGGTATTGCGGGCGAATATTCAAAGAAGCGCAGTGTTAAGGCGGCTCAGGAGATGCCTGCTGCAGCTTTCAGAAAACTTACTTCGGAAGAGGTTAAAGCGGCGGTTGCCAAGTTCACAAAATCCGTTAAGGAACAGCCTGAGGCAGCCAAAGCAGCAGAGTGAGGTTTAAATGATTTCTCTTGACGATGCGGTAACAGCCCGTCTTGAAACACACGGACTCAAATTTGAAGTATTGGTAGATCCAGAACTTGCCGACAGAATGCGTCACGGCGAGGAGGATTTAAATATTGAAGATGCGGTCGCTGATTTACATATCTATGAGAACGCTTCGCACGGGGATAAATCTCCTGATGAGGATTTGCATAAGGTCTTTAAGACTACGCAGTTTGAGGAGATTGCGAAACAGATTATTCTCAAAGGCGAGATTCATTTAACAACCGAGCAGCGCAGACATTTGACCGAGGAAAAGAAGCGCCGTGTGATTAATTACATTGCAAGAAACTCGGTTAATCCGCAGACGAAACTGCCGCATCCGGTTGCACGTATTGAGATTGCTCTGGAGAATGTGAGAGTGAATTTCGATCCGTTCAAGTCGGTTGATGAGCTTGTGAAAGAGACTGTTAAGGCGCTTCGTCCGATTCTTCCGATTAGTTTTGAGGAGAGAAGGATTGCTGTGAGATTTCCTATGGATTTCGCGTCAAAGGCGTACGCTTCGATTTCCGGCGCGGCTTATGTTAAGATGGATAAAAACGAATGGCAGAACGACGGTTCGTGGATTTGTGTTGTGACGATTCCTGCGGGTATGCAGGAAGAGTTCTTTAATCTGGCAAACGCTGCGGCAAAAGGCGACGCACAGATAAAGATATTGGATAACTAAGGTGACATAAAACGCTTCGCGTTTTTTCGCGGTCAAGCCAATACCATTTATTTATTTTTTTTAAATGACAAACACAAATTCTGTTGCTAAATAAAAAAATAGCCGTGCGGGTTTTTTCCCGCTCAGCTTTTTTTGAGGTGCTTTTCTACTGTTTCAAGAATCAGTCT
>JAUNXW010000198.1 GCA_030539595.1 Methanocorpusculum sp.
AGGCGATAGCCGAAGGCGCGACCGAGCGCAAGAAAAATGTGATTGCCGAGAGATTTGCGTAAGTCGAGGGAGCGAAGCGACTAAGACCGAGCAAGTCGAAGACTTGTGAGATTTGCGGTTTGTTTTGTGAGGCGAAGCCGAACTTCTCATAAATTCATACCAACGCTGAGTGGAGCGATGAGCGTAGCGAAGCACCACAGAAAAACAAAATAAAATCAAAACGACCAAACGGCAGCCCTTTCTTGTTTTAGGTGTCTTGCCAAATTATTTTGAAGACAAACAAATTACAATTTCAAACTAATTTAAATACCTGATTCCACTATTGGACGGAGTCTAAAGCAACAATTATATTTTAAGTGGATCCGTCGAGATTCGAACTCGAGACCTCTTCCGTGTGAAGGAAACGTCATACCGCTAGACCACGAATCCGCGTAAAAATGAAGTGCACCGACCGGGATTCGAACCCGGGCTATTGGCTTGGAAGGCCAAAGTCATGCCTCTAGACCATCAGTGCAAACTTTGCGTTATATATGTGTATCTTTGACCTAATTAAACTTAACGAAAAAATATCTAAAATATAGAGAGGATTAATATCCTCTAATCTCTGCTCTGACCTTTTCGAGATTTGCAATACGCTTCTCAAGAGACGGATGGGTTGAGAAAAGCTCCATAACCGACTTTCCCGAAATTGCCGGGATAATGAAGAACGAATTTGTTCCTGAAACCTCGCGTTTTCTGTCTGCCGGAACGGATTCCATCCCCTCGCTGATTTTTTTCAGCGCACTGATAAGCGCATCCGGGTTTCTTGTTAAGTATCCGCTTCCCCTGTCTGCTGCAAATTCCCTGTATCTTGAAATTGCCATTGTAACAAGTGTTCCGACAAAATAAACTATTACCGAAACAAGCATTGCCACGATATAAACAACAATTCCTCCGCCGTTTTCACTGTCGCGTGCTCCTCCAAAGAGCGCAATGAAGAACGCATTGTTAAGAATCATCGACGCAATCATCACAGCAAAACTGCCGATAGTCATTGTCAGCATATCACGGTTTTTGATGTGCGACATTTCGTGAGCCAGAACCGCTTCAAGTTCATTAGAGTTCAGCATCGACATAATCTTGGGAGTTACGGCAACAACCGCGTGTTTCGGGCTTCTGCCTGTTGCAAAGGCGTTTGGAATATTTGCCATTGACTTGTGTTCTATAATTCCCACTTTGGGCATCGGAAGCGCAGCTTCGTTTGCAAGTCTCGATACAATTGCATAAAGTCTCGGTTCTTCTCCTTCCTCAACTATTCTGACCTTCATCGAAGAGGTCACCATTTTGTCCGAGAAGAAGAACTGAACAAATGCCATAACAAATACAAAGCCGATTACTAAGTAGAGCCATGTTCCTTTAAGGAAAAGGAAGGCTACGGTCAATATTGCGACATAAAGCAGGAGCATTATGAGCCAGGCAAAAACCTGACGCCCAAAAAGTCCCCAGTCTCGTTTCCAAATCATTGTGTATATAAATGGAAATGATAAGATTATTAGGTTTCCCTTCAATCCTGCCCACAATGAAATTAGTAAAAAATCCGATATATTGACATGATTAAAATAATAAAAGATTTGATTTTATTAAAAACAAACCTATCTTTAATAATTTTCAATTTTCACTTTTTGATTCAACGATATCAGATATTTTATTTCTTGTTCTATCAATCCATCTATCCGCCCACGCATAAAGTGGCGGAGTTATCAAAGCGACTAAAACAGATAATCCCAAGATTACCTCAGCCGCACACCATGTTTCAAACATTTTGTTTTTTTCACTCCTTTGTTATTGTATCTATTGTTGTTATCGGGCAGGCTTTACAAAGTCCTGTTTTGGCTTCTAATCTTGATTGTCTAAATATCATATCGACTAAAAGCCCGAATGTTCCGCAACTTAATAGGAACTGGAAGATTTCCAGACCCGGAAGTATAAATTCTGTCATAGAATTTTAAACCTAATTCATGTAACTAAAAGCGTTGACAAATCAAACTGAATGTTTCCTATTGTTAATATTTTTGTTGAAATGTCTAACGAAGCAGTTAATTTATCATCATGAGTGTGATTTATAGGTGAATAAACCACATCATGATTATGATTTATTCCAGAATATACAGTATCATGATTATGATTTAACGGAGAGCCGCCAAGAGCAGATAAAGCCGCCTCAACAGTTGCCGCACCAGTTCCACCGTTCACAACGGGTAAAACTGTTATATTCTCTAATCCTATCATGGCAGGGGTTACAGGGTCAGACCCGCCCGAGCCGTGACGGCTTGCATGTTTCATTAACAAACCGCCATCTACATATGGTTGTACTACTTGTGGCATTTTTTTAAGTCACCTTTTTAATATATTTTCCGCCTATAATTTGCATATCTATAACATATCCAACTATAGACAAAGTTGGATTATCAGGGTTATCGGGATTATCAGG